>NZ_JBEYVX010000005.1:0-218465 GCF_040644195.1 Streptomyces sp. NPDC047014
ATATGCGGTTGTGTGAGGGTTGTTCTCGGTGGGGCACTCCCCCGCCCCGGCCCCGGCCCCGGGGGGGGGGGGCCGGGGGAGCGGCCGGAGCGGGGGCGGGGGCAGGGGCGGCCTGCACGGGCTCGGGAACCGGCGCGGGAGCAGGTGTGGGCGCGGGAGCGGGAGCAGGAGCGGGCGCGGGAGCACCGACAGCGGCCCGCGCGGCGGCGGGCCCGCCACCAGGACCGGCCGGCGCCATGGCATGGGCCTCGGGCCCGGGTACGTACCCCATGGCGGGCCCGGCACCCTGCGGCGCGAGGACCGGCGGCCCGGCGGCGAAGGCGGCGGCCCCGCTGCGCTCCAGCCGGTCGAGCCGCGCCTGGAAGGACCGCTCGTCGTCGAAGGCGGCCGGCAGCAGCACGCGGGCGCAGATCAGCTCCAGCTGGAGCCGCGGCGAGGTCGCCCCGCGCATCTCGGTGAGGCCGGTGTTGACCAGATCGGCGGCGCGCGACAGCTCGGCCGCCCCGAAGACGGACGCCTGGGCCTGCATCCGCTCCACGACATCGGCGGGGGCGTCGATCAGCCCCTTCTCCCCGGCGTCCGGCACGGCGGCCAGGATCACCAGATCGCGCAGCCGCTCCAGCAGGTCGGCGACGAACCGGCGGGGGTCGTTGCCGCCCTCCACGACCCGGTCGACCACCTCGAAGGCGGCCGCGCCGTCCCCGGCGGCGAAGGCGTCGACGACGGAGTCGAGCAGCGAGCCGTCGGTGTAGCCGAGAAGAGAGGTCGCCATGGCATACGTCACACCCTCCTCACCGGCACCGGCGAGGAGCTGGTCCATGACGGACATCGAGTCACGCACGGACCCGGCGCCGGCCCGCACGACGAGCGGCAGCACCCCGTCCTCCACCTGCGCGCCCTCGCGTCCGCAGACCTCGCCCAGGTACTCGCGCAGGGTCCCGGGCGGCACCAGCCGGAAGGGGTAGTGGTGGGTCCGGGACCGGATGGTCCCGATCACCTTCTCCGGCTCGGTGGTGGCGAAGATGAACTTGAGGTGCTCCGGCGGCTCCTCGACCACCTTCAGCAGGGCGTTGAAGCCCGCCGAGGTGACCATGTGGGCCTCGTCGATGATGTAGATCTTGTACCGGCTGGACGCGGGGCCGAAGAACGCCTTCTCGCGCAGGTCACGGGCGTCGTCCACACCACCGTGCGAGGCGGCGTCGATCTCGATGACATCGATGGACCCGGGCCCGTTCCTGGCCAGGTCACGGCAGGACTGGCACTCCCCGCAGGGATCGGGGGTGGGACCCTGCTCACAGTTGAGGCACCGGGCGAGGATGCGCGCGCTGGTGGTCTTTCCACACCCGCGCGGCCCGCTGAACAGGTACGCGTGATTGACCCGGTTGTTCCGCAGGGCCTGCATCAGGGGCGCGGTGACATGCTCCTGACCGATGACCTCGGCGAACGACTCGGGGCGGTAGCGGCGGTACAGCGCAAGGGACGACACGTCTACGAGGTTATCCGGGCCCACCGACAACAGCCCACAGCCACCGAGCGCACCGCAAGCGGCGGGCCCCCGGGAACAGCACCGCCCCGGGAACGCAAAGGGCCCCCCACGCACCCACCAGAGCCCACTTACCCTTGCTGCCTTCCGGCCCTGGGGGAGTTGGGTGAGATAGCGCCACGTGAGGGGCTGGCCCCCACCCTAGCGGATCCCACCCCCCGGAATCGACCCCGCCCCGCACCCACACCCCCGCCCCGCCCCCTCGGAACGATCACGTTCGCGAGCACCCCTCAACGTCTTGTATTGTTTGCCGCGGAGGATTCGCCTAGTGGCCTAGGGCGCACGCTTGGAAAGCGTGTTGGGGGCAACCCCTCACGAGTTCGAATCTCGTATCCTCCGCACCCGCCCATCAGGGCAGCCGAAGGCCCGGACAGCGATGCTGTCCGGGCCTTCGTCGTCTCCTGGTTCCAGTTGCCGCGTCTCACGGCCTTGAGCGAAGCCGAGCACGGCAGGACCAAGCCACAGCTCACCGGCCCCGCGCTCGTATCGGCCAGGATCGACTCAGAACAGCGGTGTCCATGACGACCGGGGCCCTGCTGATCCAAACTTCGGTGACGATAGGACGCCACGGACGAGGAGCACAGCGCATGGCCGAGCGAACGATCTACCTCGATCCGGATCGGCGCGGCCCGCAGTCTCGGAAGATCCTGGTCCGCTCCAACCGCTGGTACGCCACTGTCGAAGTCGACCGCGACGGATACGTCGATGCCACGACGAGGCGGGGCGATGCTCCCGATCTGCCCGCCGCCTACACGGAGGCCGTCGACAGGGCTCGAACCGTCTCTATCGACCACATCTGGTGCGAGGGATATGCGGGCAACTTCACCTGGGGTGATGGTCCGCGCTGGATCACCCTGTACGTTCAGTTTCCCCACGTCGGGGCTACGGTTGAAGCGCTGCGTGCAGCTGAGCTCGACCACGAGTACAGCGGACTCCACGCCCTCGCCGACCGGCTGGCGCTCCCCGTCGATGACTGGCTCGCCCCTGGTGAGCGGGAGCTGGTCCGTGGCATCGACTTCACCTCGCCGCCCGGGGCGTTCCTGCGTTTCCTGCGAGTCAAGGCCAAGGCACGCGGGGTGCGGCTCAACGGACGCGCAACCCCAGGGAGTGTGTGGGTTCGCCCGACTCTGCCACCTGCAGAGAAGCAGAAGCGGGAGAGGTTTCCCGAGCGGTATCCCGAGTGGGAAGACCGATGGACTGGATATGTCGAGCAGGACGGTGCGCCAGTCCGACCTTGGGTGGGCGGCAGAGATCAGAATCTCAGTTACGGCGCCGCTCCTGTCGAGTTCCGCCACGTGGAGGCTCCCGAGGGCGGCCAGTGTCCCTGCGGCATGAGCCTGAAGGACGACTGGAATGGCGGCAAGGAACACACCTCCCACCATGCGGCGTGGGCATTCGGTATCCGGGCACCCAGGAACCTGGACTGGTGGGCCGACGTGGCCGTCGTCACGACGGAATCGCCGATTGCCTGGAGGAAGCTGACCCACCAGGCAGGGCGGATGCCGCAAAGGGAGAACCACTACGACTTCAACTCGTGGTCCGACCTTGCTGAACCCAGGCAGACCCCGGACAACGTACGGGCGTACCTTCTGAAGGCCAACGAGTACGTCATCGGCTACCTGGCCGCCCGGGACTCAGATCAGCACATCCGCTGGGATCTGATCGACGGATCGGAATACGGCGACGAGGACGGCACTCTGCGACCGCTCATCGACCTGATCTGGGTGGCGAACTCCTATCGCCGACAGGGCGTTGGCGCCAAGCTCGTACAAGTCCTTGCCGACGACTTCGGGTGCCAAGTCACCGAAGTGTCCTGGTCGCACCCAGTCAGCGCCGCTGGCCAACGTCTCGCGCGCCGGGTTTCACCGGGTGGCATCTGGATCGGCTGAAGCTCCAGCAGACATCCTTGAGTCAGACTCATTGGGCAGCGCAAGGGGATACTGCATCCGTGACTCACCCATCGCGACCACAGAGCGCCGGCTGACAGCGTGGAGCTCTTGGGATCCATCAGCCGGCGGACTCAAGCCAATTAAGAAAACGGTCTTCGGGCGTCGTTGTCCTGCTCTTTGGTCGCCGTCAGGTGAACGTCGGCATGGTGCCCGTTGTTGTCGACAAGTCGATTACGGCGAAGGCCGCGCCCTGGGGGTCCGCCACTGCTGCGAAGCGGCCGAAGGGGCTGTCCATCGGGCCGAAGTGGAGTTTGCCGCCGTGTTTCTGGGTCTTCGACACCGCCTCGTCGCAGTCCGGGACCGCGAAGTAGACCTGAATGTACGGCGGCACCTCCGGCGGGAAGTCGTCGTCCATCCGCATGCGGCCCAGCACCGGGTTCCCGGGGCCGCCGACGCTGAACACCTTGAAGTCCATGTCCGGCGCGTCCGGGTCGCTGCCCGGTTCCATCTGCTGGGCGCCGTACGGGAAGACCCGCGGCAGGAAGGTGTCCGGTGCGGCCGGGTCGCGGGTGAAGACCTCCGCCCAGGCGTACGCGCCGGGCTCGCCCATCTTCTCGAAGCCCTTGTGGTCGCCCGGCTGCCAGACCCCGAAGACGGCGCCGCTCGGCTCCTTCGCGATCAGCATCGTGCCGAAGCTGCCCACCTGCATCGGGCCCATCAGAACCTCGCCGCCGTGCGCGGTGACCTTCTCCGCCGTGGCCGCCGCGTCGGGCGAGGCGAGGTACAGGCACCACTGCGAGGGGGCGTCGGCCCCCGGCATCGGCGGGACGACGGCCGCGACGGCCTTGCCGTCGGAGTACGCCTGCGTGTAGTTGCCGTACTCGCTGCTGGACTCTCCGAAGGTCCAGCCCAGCACGTCACCGTAGAAGGTCTTGGCCGCCTCCACGTCCCGGAACATCGCGTCCACCCAGCACGGCGCGCCCTCGGGGAACTCTTGCATCTTCGATCGACTCCTCGGCTGTCCCGACGTCCCCCGTACTCACGCTAGGCGCGCGGTGTGCCTCCCGCGCGGGGAGCGCACCCGCGCGGGAGGCTGGAGCCATGGACAAGGACATCACCATCCGGCTGGCCCAGCAGCCGGAGGCCGACGCACTGCTCGGCCAGAGCCCGCTCGCCGCGCTGGTCGGGATGCTGCTGGACCAGCAGGTGCCGATGGAGTGGGCCTTCTCCGGGCCCTGGACCATCGCCCAGCGGCTCGGCACGGACGATCTCGACGCGCACGCGATCGCCTCGTACGACCCGGAGGCGTTCGCCGCGCTGCTCTCCGAGAAGCCCGCGGTGCACCGGTACCCGGGGTCGATGGCGACGCGGATCCAGCAGCTCTGCGCGTACCTCGTGGAGCACTACGACGGCGACGCCGAGGCCGTGTGGGCCGACGCGGCGACCGGGCGCGAGCTGCTGAAACGCCTCAAGGCGCTGCCCGGCTTCGGGGAGCAGAAGGCGCAGATCTTCCTCGCCCTGCTCGGCAAGCGCTTCGGCGTGCGCCCCACGGGCTGGCGGGAGGCCGCCGGCGGCTACGGGCAGGCGAACGTCTACCGCTCGGCGGCGGACATCACCGGGCCGGAGTCCCTGGCGAAGGTGCGGGCGCACAAGCAGGAGATGAAGGCCGCCGCGAAAGCCGCCAAGGCCGCGAACACCTGAGTTCTCCGCAGCCTCCGGATTGACCGGCCCGGCCGGTCACCGATTGACCTGCGCCGCCGGTCGATCCGGACCCTAGGTTGAACGACATGACAGAGATCGCCACCCGCGCCGCCACCGCCGAGACCGTCCAGGACGCCCCCGGCAGCCGCATCACGCTGCTCACCGACACCGCCGAGCTCACCTGCAACACCGCCACCTTCGACGAGGGCGCGGCCGGCGCCCCGGTGCACTTCCACACCAGGGCGACCGAGTTCTTCCACGTCACCGCCGGGCGGCTCGACGTCCTCGTCGGCGACGAGATCCACACCCTCGACGCCGGCGACTTCCTCGCCGTCCCGCCCGGCGTCCGGCACGCCTTCGCCCCCGCCGCCGGCCACACCGCGAGCGTGTTCGTCGGCTTCACCCCCGGCATGGGCCGCTTCGACTACTACCGCCTGCTCGGCCGGGTGCACGCGGGCGAGGCCACCGTCCAGGACATCAAGGACAGCTCGGCGGCCTTCGACAACCACTACGCCGAGAGCGCCGCCTGGAGCGGCCGCCGCCGCAGCGCGGAGCCGTAGACCACGTCCGCGTCGAGGCGGCGCAGTTCCTCCGCGATCAGTTCGACGCCGCTGCGGATCTTGAGCGCCACCTTGCGGTCCGGGCTCCCCGGCAGCCGCAGCGTGGCCAGCGCGCCCCCGGGCCGGTCCACCCGGATCTCCCCGCCCGCCGTCTGCAGGCCGACCCCGGTGATCACCGGGCCGTCGGTCGCCACCCGGGCCACCGGGACCCCGAGCCGGTCCTCCAGCCAGCGCGCCAGCAGCTCCGCGCTCGGGTTCTCCGGCTCGCTCTCCACCGACGCGCCGGTCACCGGCTGCGGCAGCTGGTCCAGGGCCGCGGCCAGCAGCGCCCGCCAGGGGGTCAGCCGCGTCCACGCCAGGTCGGTGTCGCCCGGCTGGTAGCCCGCGGCCCGCTCGTCCAGCACCCCGACCGGGTCGAAGGCGGCCACCGCGTCCGTGATCCGGCGCTGCGCGAGCGCGCCCAGCGGGTCCCCCGCCAGGTCCGCGGGGGCGTCGGCCGGCCACCACGCCACCACGGGCGCGTCCGGGACCAGCAGCGGCAGGACGACCGACCCGGCCTGCTCGGTCAGCGCCCCGTGCAGGCGCAGCAGTACGAGCTCCCCCGCGCCGGCGTCGGAGCCGACGCGCAGTTCGGCGTCGACCCGGTCCTGGCGGAGCTTGTGCGGGCCGCGCGAGACCCGCTTGATCACCGCGATGATGCGGCACGGGTGCTCGCGCGCGGCCTCGGAGGCCGCGCGTACGGCGTCGTAGGCGTTCTCCTCGTCGGTGACGACGACGAGGGTCAGTACCAGCCCCATCGTGGGGCTGCCTATGGCCCGGCGGGCTTGCAGCAGGGCCCGGTTGACCTTGCTGGACGTGGTGTCGGTGAGTTCGGTCCGCATGCGCCGAGTCTGTCAGCGCCCCCTCCGGTCCGGGCACCCGGTGCGCTCGATTCCGCCTGGAGCGGCCGCCCGTACGAGGACCTCCGCGTACGAGCACCCGACCGTACGAGGACCCGACCGTACGAGGATCCGCGCGCCCGGCGTGCGCCCCGCGCCCCGCCCCCGCCCTCAGCGCCTCCGCCGTGCCGTGCCGAACACCGAGCGGGAGATCTCCCGGCCCAGCTGCGTACCGATCGACCGGGCCAGCGAGCGGAACAGCCCGCTGCCGACCACCTGCTCGGCCAGCGAGGGCTCCGGCTTCGGCGCGCCGCGTCCGGCCCGGCCCGCCTCCTTCTGCGCCGCCTTCGCCCGCTTCTCCTCCTCGGCCTCCGTCGCGGCCGCCTCCGCCTCGGCCTCGGCGGCCGCCTGCTCGGCGCTGATCCGCTCGTACGCCGATACGCGGTCCACCGGCTGCGCGTAGCGCGCGTACAGCGGCGAGGACTTCACCGCCCGGTCCAGGTCGGCCTCCGCGACCGGCCCCATCAGGGACTGCGGGGCGCGCAGCCGGGTGGCCGCGACCGGGGTCGGGGCGCCGTTCTCGCTGAGCACGGTGACCACCGCCTCGCCGGTGCCGAGGCCGGTGAGCAGCTCCTCCAGGTCGTAGGGGGAGCGCGGGAAGGTCTTCACGGTCGCCCTGAGCGCCTTGGCGTCGTCGGGGGTGTAGGCGCGCAGCGCGTGCTGGACCCGGTTGCCGAGCTGGGCGAGCACGTCCGCGGGCACGTCCTTGGGGGTCTGGGTCACGAAGAAGACGCCGACGCCCTTGGAGCGGATCAGCCGCACGGTCTGGGTGATGGAGGCGAGGAACGCCTTGGAGGCGCCGTTGAAGAGGAGGTGGGCCTCGTCGAAGAAGAAGACGAGCTTGGGCTTGTCCAGGTCCCCGACCTCGGGCAGGTCGTTGTAGAGGTCGGCCAGCAGCCACATCAGGAAGGTGGAGAAGAGCTGCGGCCTGTCCTGGACGGCGGGCAGTTCGAGCAGCGAGACCATGCCCCGCCCGTCGGGCGCGGTCCGCAGGAACTCGGCCGTGTCGAACTCGGGCTCACCGAAGAACTCCGCGGCTCCTTGCGTCTCGAAGGCGGTCAGCGCCCGCAGGATCACCCCGGCGGTCACCGTGGACAGCCCGCCGATGCCCTTGAGCTCGGCCTTCCCCCGGTCGGAGACGAGGAAGGCGACGACCGCGCGCAGGTCCTTGAGGTCGATCAGCTCCAGGCCCTTGGTGTCGGCGTAGTGGAAGATCAGGCCGAGGGACTGCTCCTGCGTCTGGTTGAGCTGGAGCACCTTCGACATCAGGACGGGGCCGAAGCTGGTGACGGTCGACCGGAGCGGGATGCCGGAGCCGATCCCGCCGAGGGAGTAGAACTCCCCGGGGCAGCCGGCCGGCTCCCAGCGCTGCGCCACCTCGCGGGCCCGCCGCTCGGTCCGCTCGCCGGGCGTGCCGGGGGCGGTGATGCCCGAGACATCGCCCTTGACGTCGGCGAGGAAGACGGGGACGCCCTGCGCGGACAGCTGCTCTGCGATGAGCTGGAGCGTCTTGGTCTTGCCGGTGCCGGTGGCCCCGGCGACCAGTCCGTGCCGGTTGAGCATCGACAGGGGGATGCGGATCTGGCGCTCGGGCAGGCAGGCGCCGTCCCAGAGCAGGGCTCCCAGGTCGAGCGCGGGCCCGGTGAAGGCGTATCCGGCGGCGATCCGCGCGGCGGGCCCGTCAGCAGCCCCGGCAGCGTCGGAAGCCTCGGCAGCCGGAGCCGCCGGGGGAGCCGCTGAGCCGGCAGCCGCTCCCGGATCCGCCGGATCCGTCCCCTTCGCGGCATTCGTCCCGGTCTCCGGAACAGCAGGGTCCGTGCTCTCACTCATGGATCACTCCCCAAATAGCCCTCTTCGTCACTTTTGCACCGCCCGCGCGAGGCTGCGCCCGCAGGCACGGGCCCGGTAGGCTTTCCGTGTGATCTTCAAGCGCATCGGCAGCGGGCGGCCGTACCCCGACCACGGCAGGGAAACCACCCGGCAGTGGGCGGACGTCGCGCCGCGCCCGGTCCGGCTCGACCAGCTCGTGACGACCAAGGGCCAGCTGGACCTCGAAACGCTGCTCGCCGAGGACTCCACCTTCTACGGCGACCTCTTCGCGCACGTCGTGAAGTGGCGGGGCGACCTCTACCTGGAGGACGGGCTGCACCGCGCCGTGCGCGCGGCCCTCCAGCAGCGCCAGGTGCTGCACGCGCGCGTCCTCGAAATGGACTGACGCTTCGCGAAGATTGCGCCTTTCGGGTCGCCATTGACCTATCAGCAGATCATTTAGTAGGCATCGCCACCGGGTCGCATTACGCTGCGCCCATGAGCATGCTCACTCCCCCCGGCATGGGCGGAAAGTACCGCGTCACGGGGACGGCCTACCCCCGCATGAGCCGTAAGCGGAGCCGCCCGCGGATCGTTCTCGCCGTGCTCGGTTCGGTCCTCGCCCTGGCCCTGGTCGGCTACGGGGCACTGCAGCTCATCGACGTGTTCCGGGGCGAAGGCCCGAAACGGAACACGGCTGCGGGTGCCAAGGACTGCCCGACCACAGCCCCCGGCGCCGCCGCCAAGGGCGCCCCCGTCGCCGCCACGGCCGCCGCCTCGGCGACGCCCGCGGTGGCCCTCCCCGCCCCCGGCCAGATTCAGGTCAACGTCTACAACGCGACCGCGCGCGCGGGCCTGGCCAAGGCCGTCGGCGACGAGCTCGCCAAGCGCGGCTTCGTCGTCGGCAAGGTGGGCAACGCGCCGCCCGACTTCGACAAGAAGGTCCCCGGCACCGGGATACTGCTCGGCGCGCCGAGCACCGACAAGGGCGCCTACGCCGTGCTCGGCACCCAGCTCGCCGGCATGACCCAGCAGACCGACACCCGCGAGACCGCGGACATCGACCTGATCCTGGGCGATGCCTTCAAGGAGCTCAGTACGAAGGAGGACGCGGACAAGGCGCTGGCCCTGCTGGCCAACCCCGCGCCCGCGCCCGTCAAGAAGTGCTGACGGCCGGCGGCCCGGCGGACGCGCCGGGCCGCCGCGCCCGCTACTCCGCCGAGCCGTACATCCGGTCGCCCGCGTCACCCAGGCCGGGCACGATGTAGCCGTGCTCGTTGAGCCGCTCGTCCACCGCGGCCGTCACCACCGTCACCGGGGTACCGGCCAGATCGCGCTCCATGACCTCGACGCCCTCGGGCGCGGCCAGCAGCACCACGGCCGTGACATCGTCGGCGCCGCGCTTGATCAGCTCCTGGATCGCCGCGACCAGCGTGCCGCCGGTGGCGAGCATCGGGTCCACGACGTAGACCTGGCGTCCGGAGAGGTCCTCCGGCATCCGGGTGGCGTACGTGGACGCCTCCAGGGTCGACTCGTTGCGCACCATGCCCAGGAAGCCCACCTCGGCCGTCGGCAGCAGCCGCACCATGCCGTCGAGCATGCCGAGGCCGGCCCGCAGGATCGGGACGACCAGCGGACGCGGGTGGGAGAGCTTCACGCCCGTGGTCGGGCCGACCGGCGTCTCGATGTCGGACTGCTCGGTGCGCACGTCGCGGGTGGCCTCGTAGGCGAGCAGGGTGACCAGCTCGTCCGCGAGCCGCCGGAACGTGGCGGAATCGGTGCGCTTGTCGCGCAGGGTGGTGAGTTTGTGCGCCACCAAGGGGTGATCGACGACCTGCAAACGCACAACATCCTCCAAGACTCAGCCTGCGACCCGGCAAAAACGGCCGCACGACGCGACCCGCACCCAAAAGGCTACGCGCTGGAACGGGCCCTCCGCGTCCCAGGACCCGGCCGCGCCCGCCCCGTCCTGCGGATGCGCCCCGCCCGGACGCCCAGCACGCTGGACGGATGAGCAACGCACCGGTCATCGTGGCGGTCGACGGGTCCGAGCACAGCCTCAGGGCCCTGGAGTGGGCGCGGGCCGAGGCCGAACTGCACCGCACCGGGCTGGTCGTGGCCCATGTGCTGCCCGACCACGCCCAGTTGTACGCCGGCCGCCGCGCCTCCCTGCACGACCGCGGCGCGCCGGAGGAGACCGCCGACCCCGTGCACGACTGGCTCCGCGCCACCCTCGGCGGCGGCCCGGGGCTGCCCGGGGGCATCCGCTACGAGGCCCTGGAGGGCTCCGTACCCGAGGCCCTGCGGGTCATCGGCGCGGAGGCCCGGATGCTGGTGATGGGCTCGCGCGGCCGCGGCGGCTTCAAGGCCCTGCTGCTCGGCTCCAGCAGCCGGGCCGTCACGGCGACCGCGCCCTGCCCGGTGGTGGTCGTCCCGCACGCGGACCGCAGCGCCGGAACCGACGCCTCCGGGGAGTCCGCCGGGCGCGTGGTGCTGGGCCTGCACGCCGCCGAGACCCCCGACGACGTACTCGTCCACGCCTTCACGGAGGCGGCCGTGCGGGGGACCACCGTCCAGGTGGTCTCCGCGTACGCCGTCCCGCCCGCGCCCGCCCTCGTGGTCGACGCCCCCTTCGCGGTGATCCCGCCCGAGGGGCTGGCCGACGAGGGCGACGGGGTGCCCGCCGAACGGGAGATGCTGCGCGCCCAGACCAGGCGCCTGGAGCCGTACCGCGCGCGCTACCCGGACGTGCCCGTGGAACAGGCGGCGGTGCCCGGCGACGCGGCGGGCCGGCTGGTCATGGCCTCCGCCTCCGCGGCCCTCGTCGTGGTCGGCCGGCACCACCCGCGGCGCACCGCCATGGCGCTCCAGATCGGCTCCGTGGCCCACGCCGTCCTGCACCACGCGCACGGCCCGGTGGCGGTCGTTCCGACCCTGCACGACGACGACTGAGTGCGCACGCCCGGCCACGGATCACCGGCCGCAGACGTCTGACCTGCACGGGGGTGGCATCAAACGGCCTGTCCGAGGGAAGGTGGGTGCCGGGGGGAACGACCGACCAGCCCAGGGTGGTGGCCGATGCCCGAGACGCAGCCGAGCGACGACACTCCGGAGACCGCGGCGCAGCGCCGAGCGCGCCGTGCGCAGTTCCTCCGCGACCTCATGGAGGCGCGCGAGCTGCGCGACCGCGTACAGCCCCGCCGCGCCCGCGCGGCCCGCATGCGCCAGCAGATGCGCATGCGCACCTTCCGCTGGTGACCCCTGCCCGTACGGCTCCTTGCGCGCCCGTACGGATTCCCCCGCGCCCGGCGTTCCCCCGCCCGCCGGCGCGACACGAGCGGCCCGCGGGGCAGCCGGCACGGCCCCCGCGCGCCCGGAACGCCCCCTCGCCACAACCCCGTACCGGCCCCGGCGCGGGGCGGCGCGGCACGACGCAAGCGCGGAAGACCTCTCGCAAAGCCGCTGTTTCTGCCACGATGCCGATTGGGCGGGGCAGGGCGGCGCGCAGCACAGCCGTTCCGTCCCATCCTCCGGCCGGGGGGACCTCCAACCGGCACGCCTAAGACCAGTGGGAGAGTCACGGTGTATTTCGCCGCACTGCTCGCGCGCACCGAAGACGGGTGGGAAGCGAGCGACATGGAACTCGACGATGTCGAGTCCCTCAGTGATCTGATCGATCTCGCCCGGTCCGCCGCTGTCGACGACGACACGGTGGTCGCCCTCATCGAGCAGGAGGACGCCTGGTTCGGCGTCGTCCGCGTGGACGGCGAGGAGGACCCGCGGTATTTCGTGTCGAACGCCGCCGCGGCCGACCGCAGCTCCTACGGCTCGATGCTGACCAAAGAGCTGCTGGGCAGCGACGAGGAGGACGACGAACTCGACGAGCTGGACCTGGACGGCACCGAGGACGGCGAGGAGGATGCCGTCTCCGCGTACCGGGACGAGGACGACGACGCGGACGAGGCGGGCGGGACGGGCTCCGAGCCGGTACCGGCCGGTCCGCTCGGCGATCCCCGGCTGCTGGACGACCTCGGCGTGACCAACAGGCAACTGATGACCCTGGACGGCGACGCCCTCTCGGAGATCGCCGAGTCCCTCGGAGCCACCGAGGTCCTGGAGGCCGTCCGCTAGTGCTCACCACGGACACCACCGATCCCGTCGATCCCGTACGGGACCCGTGGCGCGCCTCCATGCGCCTGGCGCTCCAGGAGGCCGCCCGGGCGGTGCCGGCCGGCGACGTGCCGGTCGGCGCCGTCGTGCTGGGCCCGGACGGGGACGTCCTCGCCACCGGGTACAACGAACGCGAGGCCACCGGCGACCCCACGGCGCACGCCGAGGTACTGGCGCTGCGCCGGGCCGCCGCGGAGCTCGGCGCGTGGCGGCTCCCGGGGTGCACCCTCGTGGTCACCCTGGAGCCGTGCGTGATGTGCGCGGGCGCGCTCGTACAGGCGCGGATCGCGCGGGTGGTCTACGGCGCGGACGACGACAAGGCGGGCGCGGCCGGCTCGCTGTGGGACCTCGTACGGGACCGCAGGCTCAACCACCGGCCGGAGGTGGTGCGCGGGGTCCTCGGCGAGGAGTGCGCGCGGCAGCTGACGGACTTCTTCCGCGACCTCTGAGCAGGGGCGGGGCGCCGATTTCGGCGGATGGGGGTTCGTGGGCTAGGATCCATCTCGGTAGTGTGTCCGAGTGGCCGAAGGAGCTCGCCTCGAAAGCGAGTATGGGGCAACCCATCGGGGGTTCAAATCCCTCCACTACCGCTTCGACCGAGAGCCCCGCCCCGCAAGGGTCGGGGCTCTCGGCGTTATCCGCCGTCGGCTGTCGGTGTTCCACGGCGTAGGCTTTCGGTGTTCTCCGGCTTCGGCTCCCGGTGTTCTACCGCGTCGGTTTTCGGCGTCTTCCGGCGGCCGGGCCCGGGTTTTCCGCTCGCCTCTCCGGAGGACACCCGCGTGACCGCCCGCGTCCTCGGCCGTTGTCACGGCATGACCAAGACCCAGCGCATCCTCGCCGCCTTCGCCCTCGCGGGGGCCGCCGCGGGCCTCGCCGCTCCCGCCGCCTCGGCCGACACGGCGCCCATCTCCCCGCTCACCCTCCCGGACCTGCCGTCCGCCGCGCCCGGAATGCCCGCCGGGGCGCAGCCCACGTCGGTCCAGGAGATCGGCTCGAAGCTCAGCGCGGGCGCGAACCAGCTCAACGCGCTGATGGAACTCCCCAACCAGCTCGCGCCCGTCATCGCACCCGTGCAGCCCATCGCGGACCTGGCCGGCGGCCTCGAATAGCGGAAAGCGGCACGGGGAGAGGTGGTGGGGCGGGGGAAGTGGCCACGGGGGGACAAAGCCACTTCCCCCGACGAGGACGGGCCCGCCGGTCCCGGCCGCCGTCAGGGGAAGCGCGGCCCGGACCTCGCAGTGAGGCCCTGTCCCTCACCCGCCGGTTTCCTGCCAGAACCGGTGGGCTCCCCTCCATCGTGCGCCCGCACCGGTCCCCGGCCGTGCGGCAAAGGGCCTGGAATGCCGGGTCGTTGGTCCTTAAAGGACAGGTGAGTGCCCATTCCTGACCGGTTAGACTCACCCGACTTGCCAGGACCGGTTGGGGAGGCCGCCCGCACGTGGACACCAAGAAGCTCATCACGGGTGCCCTCACCGTTTTCGCCCTCTTCGTGATCATCACCCAGCCGAAGCGGGCCGCCGAGATCGTCGGAATAGGTTTCCAGGGGATATCCGATGCGGCCTCCGGCATCGGCGAGTTCATAACCGAACTGGTGCGCTGACCCGTCCGCCGCAGCGGTTACCGGACTCCCGCCCCCCACTCCGACGGGTGGGGGGCTTTTGCGTACCCATGACCGGGCATAATGCCCGGATATGCCCAACTTGCCCTCAACACGGCTATATACGGTGCTTGCACACAGTGTGCATCTCTTGTGATGCTATGACCGCTTTTGACCGATCAGTTGACTGAAGGGGTGGCGTGACCGTGCCGGCCAGTACTGCGCCTCAGGTGCCACCCCAGCAGGACCCCCAGGTACCGCCCCAGCAGGAGCAGGTGCCGACCCAGCAGGAGCCCCGCCAGGCCCCCGCCCGTCCCGCGAGCCGGGGCGCGGACACCCGGGCCCTGACCCAGGTGCTCTTCGGCCAGCTGAAGGACCTCCAGCCGGGCACCAGCGAGCACGCCCGGGTGCGCGGGGCCCTGATCGAGGCGAACCTCCCGCTGGTCCGGTACGCGGCCGCCCGCTTCCGCAGCCGCAACGAGCCGATGGAGGACGTGGTCCAGGTCGGCACCATCGGCCTGATCAACGCCATCGACCGCTTCGACCCGGACCGCGGCGTGCAGTTCCCGACCTTCGCGATGCCCACCGTCGTCGGCGAGATCAAACGATACTTCCGCGACAACGTCCGCACCGTGCACGTGCCGCGCCGCCTCCACGAGCTGTGGGTGCAGGTCAACGCCGCCACCGAGGACCTGACCACCCTGCACGGCCGCACCCCGACCACCGCCGAGATCGCCGAGCGGCTGCGCATCACCGAGGACGAGGTGCTGTCCTGCATCGAGGCCGGCCGCAGCTACCACGCCACCTCGCTGGAGGCCGCACAGGAGGGCGACGGCATGCCCGGACTGCTCGACCGCCTCGGCTACGAGGACCCGGAGCTGGCCGGGGTCGAGCACCGCGACCTCGTACGCCATCTCCTCGTACAACTGCCCGAACGCGAGCAACGGATCCTGCTCCTGCGGTACTACAACAATCTGACGCAGTCCCAGATCAGTGCCGAGCTCGGTGTCTCCCAGATGCATGTCTCACGGCTGCTGGCACGCAGCTTCGCCCGTCTGAGATCCGCAAACAGGATCGAGGCTTAACCCCCACGGGTGTAGATCATCCACGCTTTTCGCGACAGAACGGGCTGATCACGATCTGCCCCTTTCTGTCGCTGGGGATATATGTCGACATGGCGCTACAGCGCGTTGCCGACATGTGACATCCTGCGGGAACCGCGTTTGCCGCGGCCCCGCCTCCGGTATTCAGGTGGAAGCTGCGTTCCTCAGACGGGCGCGCCGTGCGCGACCGTCCGCGACCTCAAGGGGGTGGCATGTCCGTAGACCAGGGCAGCTCCAAGGTGCTCACGCTCGTCAAGCCCGTGACACCGCCGGCAGTGGCCAACCGCTCGGAAGCCATCGACACCCGCACCCTCTCCCGCTCGCTCTTCCAGCGACTCGCCACCCTGGACGCGGACAGCCCGGAACGGGCCTACGTGCGCGACACCCTGATCGAGCTCAACCTCCCCCTCGTGCGCTACGCGGCGGCCCGCTTCCGCAGCCGCAACGAGCCGATGGAGGACATCGTCCAGGTCGGAACCATCGGCCTGATCAAGGCGATCGACCGCTTCGACTGCGAACGCGGCGTGGAGTTCCCGACGTTCGCCATGCCGACCGTCGTGGGCGAGATCAAACGCTTCTTCAGGGACACCTCCTGGTCCGTGCGCGTCCCGCGCCGCCTCCAGGAGCTGCGCCTGGCGCTCACCAAGGCCAGCGACGAGCTCGCCCAGAAGCTGGACCGCTCGCCGACCGTGCCGGAGCTCGCCGCCGTGCTCGGGGTCTCGGAGGAGGACGTCGTCGACGGCCTCGCCGTCGGCAACGCCTACACGGCCTCCTCGCTCGACTCGCCCTCCCCGGAGGACGAGGGCGGCGAGGGCTCGCTGGCGGACCGCCTGGGCTACGAGGACACCGCGCTGGAGGGCGTCGAGTACCGCGAGTCGCTCAAGCCGCTGCTGGCCAAACTCCCGCCCCGGGAACGGCAGATCATCATGCTGCGCTTCTTCGCGAACATGACGCAGTCGCAGATCGGCGAGGAGGTCGGCATCTCCCAGATGCACGTCTCCCGGCTGCTGACCCGCACGCTGGCGCAGCTGCGGCTGGGCCTCATCGGGGACTGACGCGGAGGCCGGATCGTCCACCGGGACGATCCGGCGCCGGAGCCTTCCTAATTGACGGGCCGTCAGGAACACTGGCGCGATGCGAACGGGATCGCGCGCCGCCACCGCCCTCCTCGCCCTGTGCTGCTGCGCGACCACCGCATGCGGCGGCCCGCCCCGCGAGGGCTACGCGGCCGTGGGCGCGGCGGCCCCGGGCCCCGAACGCGGCGCGGGCGACACCGTCGCCCCGGAGGCCGGGGTGGAGTTCCAGCAGCTCGGCGACCCGTCGGCGCCGGGCGGACCCCCCGCTTCATCCGGTACGCCGGCCCCACCCCCGGGATCCACACCCCCGGGCGGCCCCCCGCCCGGCGGAGCCACCATCACCGCCCCCGGCGGCCCGGCGTACACCCCCGGCACCCCCGCACGGCCGGGCACGCCCCCTCCGGCCCCCGGCACCCCCAGCGGGCCCGGCGCACCCGGCACCTCCGGCCCTCCGGCACCTCCCCCGGGCCCGACGCGGCCCACGGGAGCGCCCACCGGACCCGTGACGCGACCCCCGGACCCGCCGCCGAGCACCCCGGCACGGCTGACGCTGTCGGCGCCGGCCCGGTCCGCCGCGCCCGACCGCTGGTGCGAGCGCGTCACGGTCACCTTCACCAACACCGGCGGCACCGCGGCGCGCGCGGGCACGGTCACCTTCGCCACGCACATCATCGGCGCGCTCGGCGTCGACTGGGCGACGATCACCACCACGCAGCCGCTCCCGGCACCGCTCGCGGGCGGGGCGTCACGGACGCAGACCTACACGGTGTGCGTGGAGTCCTGGCGGGTGCCGCTGGGTATGCACGTGGACACCCGGAAGGTCACCGCGACCTGGAGCTGAGCGCGGTGATGCGTGGGGCCGGGAAGGTCCGCGACGCCGGGGCCGTCAGCCCAGGAGGAACCAGGCCACCGCGCCGATCACGAGCAGGAGCGCGACGCCGATGCCCACCTTGAGTCCGGTGCCGGATCCGGCGGCCCGCTGCTCGGCGCGGCGCTGCTGCCGCGCCCCGGGGCCCGCCTGGCGGGCCGGCGCGGCCTCGTCGACGAACGCGCGGAACATCTGGGTGCTGCCCGCGGGGTCGTAGTTGCCCTCGGGGCCCTGTGAGTTGTGGTTGTCAGCCATGGAGCAGGACCCTAGCCGGTTTTCCGATTCCTTTACCGCCCTACCCCCCGGATTCATTTGCCTGTAGCAACCATCGGCTTCTATGGTTGCCTCAAGCAACGACATGGAGGCTGCCGGTGATGCTCGTGCAGACGACTCGGACCGGGCAGGCCGGTCCGGCCCCTGACATCGGTGGGGCCGCCGGCACAGGCCGGGCGGGCGCCCCGGCGGGAACCCCGCACGAGGAGCTGGCCCGGCGGCTGACCGGCATAGGAGCGGTCAAGCGCGAACTGACCCGCCACCTGCCGCCGGACTGCCCGCCCGGCACCGCCGCCGTCCTCACCCTGCTCGACCGGCAGGGGGAGATGCGGCTGAGCCGGCTGGCCGAGCTGATGGCCGTGGACATCTCCGTCACCAGCCGCCACGTCACGCACACCGCCGAGCGCGGCTGGATCGAGCGCGAGCCCGACCCGGTCGACGGGCGCTGCCGGATCCTGCGGCTCACCCCGGCCGGGCGGGCCCTGCTCGCCGAGATCGGCGCCCGCTACACGGCGGCGCTCGAAAGAGCCCTGCACGACTGGTCCCCCCAGGACATCGACGTACTGAACACCCTGCTGGCCCGACTCCGATCGAGCTTCTAGAGGAAGGAAAGACATGGCCCAGTCGGAGACGACGACCCGACGGCCGATCCCGCCCGCGGACGGGAACGTGCCCATGACCCACCCCCAGATCATGAAGGCGCTGTCCGGGCTCATGCTCGGCATGTTCGTGGCGATCCTCTCGTCCACGATCGTCTCCAACGCGCTGCCCCAGATCATCAGCGACCTCGGCGGCACCCAGTCCTCGTACACCTGGGTGGTGACCGCGGCCCTGCTGTCGATGACGGCCGCCACCCCGCTGTGGGGCAAGCTGTCGGACCTCTTCAGCAAGAAGCTGCTGGTCCAGATATCCCTCGTGATCTACGTCCTCGGCTCGGTGGTCGCGGGCCTGTCCCAGAACACCGGGACCCTGATCGCCTGCCGCGTGGTGCAGGGCATCGGCGTCGGCGGCCTCTCGGCCCTCGCGCAGATCGTCATGGCCGCGATGATCTCCCCGCGTGAGCGCGGCCGGTACAGCGGCTACCTCGGCGCCGTCTTCGCCGTCGCCACCGTCGGCGGCCCGCTGCTCGGCGGTGTCATCACCGACACCGACTGGCTGGGCTGGCGCTGGTGCTTCTACGTCGGCGTACCGTTCGCGATCATCGCCCTGATCGTGCTCCAGCGGACCCTGCACCTCCCGGTGGTCCGGCGCGACGTCAAGGTCGACTGGCTGGGCGCCTTCCTGATCAGCGGCGCCGTCTCGCTGCTGCTGATCTGGGTCACGCAGGCCGGCGACTCCTACGAGTGGATCTCCTGGCAGACCTGGGCGATGACGGGCGGCGCGGTCGTGCTCGGCCTGCTCTTCGTGCTCGTCGAGTCCCGCGCGAGCGACCCGATCATCCCGCTGCGGCTGTTCCGCAACAAGACCATCACCCTCGCCTCGGCCGCCTCGCTCTTCGTGGGCATCGCGATGTTCTCGGGGACGGTGTTCTTCAGCCAGTTCTTCCAGCTGGCCCGCGGTGAGTCCCCCACGATGTCCGGAATCCTCACGATCCCGATGATCGGCGGCCTCTTCGTCTCCTCCACCGTCTCCGGCCAGGTGATCACCAAGACCGGCAGGTGGAAGGCGTGGCTCGTCGCCGGTGGCGTGCTGCTGTCCGCCGGCATGGGCCTGCTGGGCACCCTGCGCTACGACACCCCGTACTGGCACATCGCGATCTACATGGCGCTGACCGGCCTCGGTCTCGGCATGATGATGCAGAACCTGGTCCTCGCCACCCAGAACCAGGTGGCCCCCGAGGACCTGGGCGCGGCCAGCTCGGTCGTCACCTTCTTCCGCTCCCTCGGTGGCGCCATGGGCGTCTCCGCGCTGGGTGCGGTGATGGCCCACCGGGTCACCCACTACGTCCAGGAGGGTCTGGCCGCGCTGGGCCCGAAGGCCGCGGCGCTGGGCCACGGCGGCACCGCCGGGGGCGGGATCCCCGACCTCGACAAGCTGCCCGCGCCCTTCCGCGAGGTCATCGAGTCCGCGTACGGGCACGGCGTCGGCGACGTCTTCCTCTACGCCGCGCCGTTCACGGTCCTCGGCCTGGTGCTGGTGCTGTTCATCAAGGAGGTCGCTCTGCAGTCGAAGCCCTCGACGCACGCTCCGGCGGCCGGTTCGGCCACCTCGGCCGAAGCCCCGTCCGCGAACGCCTCGATCTCGGCCTGAGCAATCCTTCACGAAGGCCCGGACCCCGCGGGGGTCCGGGCCTTCGTGCGTCCGGTTCCGGTGTTCCCGGGGCGGCTCAGGCCGCCGGAGCGGTGAGGTCGTAGAAGGTGGCCCCGCCGATGGTGGACGGCTGGTACGTGGCCTTGATCCAGGTCTCGATCTCCGTACTGGTGCCCCCGCCGGGGCCTCCGGCGCCGCGGGCGCCGCGGCTCCTTTCGGCGCCGGCTCCGGCTCCGGTGCCGGTGCCGGTGCCGGTGCCGGTGCCGGCTCCTCCGGATTCCGTGGACTGGCCGATGAACCAGTGGATCCTGCCCGCCCGGACGTACTCCTGGAACTGCGCCAGGGTGGGCGAGGGGTCGCTGCCGTTGAAACCGCCGATCGGCATGACGGGCGCCCCGGAGGCGAGCTGGTAGCTGGCCGCGTTCTGTGAGCCGATGGCGGCCGCCGCCCAGGTGTACCGGCCGGCGTCGGTGGTCAGGGCCGCCTTGGCCTCCGCGCTGACGCGGGCCCCGTTGAGCAGCCCGCCGGGGCCGCCGCCGCCCGGGGCGCCGCGCTCGGCCGTACGACCGTCCGTACCGCCTTGGCCCTGGCCCGGCCCTCGGCCCTGGCCCATCGGCATTCCGCCCGGGGGCATGCCTCCCTGCGGCATACCGCCCTGCGGGGGCGCGCCGCCCGGACGGAAGCCGCCCGGGGCCCCGCGTCCGCCCTGGCCGTCGGACCGCGTCCCGTCGGGGCCGCCGCCGGGACCGCCGCCGAAGCCGCCGCGGCCGCCCGCCACCGCCGGACCGGCCGTCACGATGGAGCCCGTGTGCGCGGTGTTCACGGTGGTCATGCAGTACGCGAACGGTCCCGCCAGAGCGGCGGCCACACCCAGCGCCGCCGTGGCCCGCAGGGCCTGCCGCCGCCCGGCCCGCGCCGCGAACGGCAGGGCCAGCGCGGCGAGCAGCCCGCCCGCCAGTACCGCCCAGCGCAGCCACGGCAGATAGCCCGTGGACCGGCCCAGCAGCACGTACGACCACACCGCCGTCAGCGCGAGCGTCCCGGACAGGGTGGCCGCGGCGGCCGCGGAGCCCCGTTCCTCCCACAGCACGGCGACGCCCATGCCGATCAGCGCGGCCACGAAGGGCGCCAGCGCGACCGTGTAGTACTCGTGGAAGATCCCCTGCATGAAGCTGAAGACCAGCGCGGTGACCAGGAGCGAGCCGCCCCAGGCCAGGAAGGCCGCGCGGGCCATGCCGTCCACCGAGTCCGTGGCCCGGCGGGCCCGCCAGGTGATCACCAGCCCGGCGACGAGCAGCACCAGGGCGGCCGGCAGCAGCCAGGAGATCTGACCGCCGATGGCGCCGGAGAAGAGCCGGCCGAGACCGGCCTCCCCCCAGCGGCCGCCGCCGGGCCCGCCGCCCCCGCCGACGCTGCCGGTCTCGTTGCCGTTGATCCGGCCGAGCCCGTTGTAGCCGAGGGTCAGCTCCAGGAAGGAGTTGTTCTGCGAACCGCCGATGTACGGGCGGGAGGCGGCGGGCCACAGCTCCACCACGGCCACCCACCAGCCCCCGGCGAAGACCATCGCCACCCCGGCGAGCAGCAGCTGCCCGAGCCGCCTGCGCAGCCGGGTGGGCGCGCAGACCGCGTACAGCACCGCCAGCGGCGGCAGGATCAGGAACGCCTGGAGGGTCTTGGTGAGGAAGGCCAGGCCCACCGCCACCCCGGCCCCCACCAGCCAGCGCGTGGACGCCCCTTCGAGGGCCCGCAGCACGCAGTACACGGTGACGGTCAGCAGCAGGGTCAGCAGCGCGTCGGGATTGTTGAAGCGGAACATCAGCGCGGCGACGGGCGTCAGCGCGAAGGCAGCCCCGCCCAGCAGCGCCGCTCCCGGCCCGAACTGGCGGCGTACGGAGGCGTACAGCACGGCCGTGGTCGCGACGCCCATCAGGGCCTGCGGGACGAGGATCTGCCAGGCGCCGAGCCCGAAGAGCCGTACCGACAGCATCATCGGCCAGAGCGCGGCCGGGGGCTTGTCGACGGTGATGGAGTTCCCGGCGTCGGAGGAGCCGAAGAAGAACGCCTTCCAGCTCTCCCCGCCGGCCTGCACGGCGGCCGAGTAGAAGGAGTTCGCGTACCCGGAGGCGCCGAGGTCCCACAGGAGCAGGACGGCGGTGGCGGCCAGCAGGCCGGCGAAGGCGGGCCGTTCCCAGCGGGGCCGGCCGGTGCGTGCGTCGGCCGTGGCGGCGGCCGGGAAGAGCGGGATTGCTGCCGCGGTGGTCATCGGCCCTCCTCGGGTGTCGGGGTCGTCGGGGGAGTCAGGGAAGTCGAGGAAGTCGGGGACATTGGTGTCGCCAGCGTCGCCGGGTTCGCCGGGGACATCGGTGCCTCCGGGGTGCCGCGCCGCTCGGGGAAGACCCAGGCGCGCAGCAGCAGGAAGCGCAGCACGGTGGCGGCGAGGTTCGCGGTGATCAGGACGGCCAGCTCGGTGCTGTGCGCGGGGGCGGCCGTGGCCGCGTCCAGGGCGGCGAGGGAGCCACTGGTGAGGGCCAGCCCGATGCCGAACACCACCAGCCCCTGCGCCTGGTGGCGTACGGCCCGCTCGCGGCCGCGCACCCCGAAGGTGAGCCGGCGGTTCGCCGCGGTGTTGGCGACGGCCGAGAGCAGCAGGGCGGCGCCGTTGGCGAGCTGGGGTCCGGCCGCGCCGCGGAAGGCGGAGTAGAGGGCCAGGTAGAGGACGGTGGACAGGATTCCGACGGTGCAGAAGCCGATCAGCTGGCGGGCCAGCCCGCCGTCCACCCCGGGTACGGCCGTCCGGTCGCGCGGGTCGTCTCCGAAGGGGCGGGCGAGCCGGTCGAGGGGGAGCGCCCCGACGGCCAGGGCCCGGCCCACGCGCCAGACGCCCTTGAGGTCCTCGGCGGCCGTGCGGACGATGTGCACGGTGGAGTCGGGGTCGTCGACCCAGTCCACCGGCACCTCGTGGATCCGCAGCCCGGCGCGCTCGGCGAGCACCAGCAGCTCGGTGTCGAAGAACCAGCCCGTGTCCTCCACCAGCGGCAGCAGCCGCTCCGCCACCTCGCGCCGGATCGCCTTGAACCCGCACTGGGCATCGCTGAACCGGGCGGCGAGGGAGGAGCGCAGCAGGAGGTTGTAGGCGCGGGAGACGAACTCCCGCTTGGCCCCGCGCACGACCCGCGAGGAGCGCGCCAGACGGGTGCCGATGGCGAGGTCGGAGTGGCCGGAGATCAGCGGCGCGACCAGCGGCAGCAGGGCGTTGAGGTCGGTGGAGAGATCGACGTCCATATAGGCGAGGACGGGCGCCTCCGAGCCGGACCAGACCGTGCGCAGCGCCCTTCCGCGCCCCTTCTCCTCCAGCCGGGTGCTGCGTACGCCGTCCAGTGCGGCGGCGAGCCCGGCCGCGACCTCGGGGGTGCGGTCGGTGCTCGCGTTGTCGGCGACCGTGATCCGGAAGGGGTAGGGGAAGGTCCGGCTGAGATGGTCGTGCAGTCGGCGCACGCACGGGCCGAGGTCCTTCTCCTCGTTGAAGACCGGGATCACCACGTCGAGGACGGGCTCGCCAGGCACGGGCGCGAGGGGCGCCCGGGCCGGAAGGGCCCCGGGAGAGGTGTCGGTTGGCATGCTCCGACCCTCGCGGGGCGGCCTGTCACCTCAGTGTGGTGAGCCTGTGGCCTGTCTGTGAGTGCCGGCGCGTAGCGCTCTGTGCGGGCCGCAGGGTGCCGCGCGCGAGCGGCAGGACCACCTCGAAGCAGGTCCGTCCCGGCTCGCTCGTCACCTCGACGCGGCCGCCGTGGGCGGTGACCACGGCGTGGACGATGGCCAGTCCGAGCCCGGTGGAGCCCGCGGCGCGGGAGCGGGAGGCGTCGCCGCGGGCGAAGCGCTCGAAGACGTGGGGGAGCAGTTCGGGGGCGATGCCGGGCCCGTCGTCCTCGACACGCAGCAGGACGGCCGATGTTTCACGTGAAACGGTCGCTCGTGTTTCACGTGAAACGGCCGCGGATGTTTCACGTGAAACACGCGCGGTGACGGTGGTGCCCGGCGGGGTGTGCGTACGGGCGTTGGCCAGCAGGTTCACCAGTACCTGCTGGATCCGGGCCGCGTCGGCCCGTACGGGTGCGGGCTCCTCGGGCAGGTCCAGCCGCCAGTGGTGCGCGGGGCCGGCGGCGCGGGCATCGCTGACGGCGTCGACGACGAGCGGCACGAGGTCGGTGCCCGTATCGGCCTCGGCTCCGGCCTCGGGCTCGCCCTGCTGGGGCGGGCGTCCCGCGTCGAGCCGGGCCAGCAGCAGCAGGTCCTCGACCAGGCCGGTCATCCGCGTGGCCTCGGACTCGATACGGGCCAGCGCGTGCCGGGTGTCGGGCCCGGGCTCCTCCCGGCCGCGGCGGGTCAGCTCGGCGTAGCCGCGGATGGAGGCCAGCGGGGTGCGCAGCTCATGGCTGGCGTCGGCGACGAACTGCCGGACGCGGGTCTCGCTCTGCTGGCGAGCGATCAGGGCCGAGGAGACATGGCCGAGCATCCGGTTGAGGGCCGCGCCGACCTGGCCCACCTCGGTACGGGGGTCGGCCTCGGTGTCGGGGACCCGCTCGTGGAGGGCGGGCTCGCCCTGGTGCAGGGGGAGTTCGGAGACCCGGGTGGCGGTGGCGGCGACCCGGCGCAGCGGGCGCAGGGCGACCCCGACCAGGGCCTGCCCGGCGAGGGAGGCGGCGAGCAGCCCGGCGAGGGTGACGCAGACCTCCACGGCCACCAGGGTGCGCACGGTGGAGTCCACCTCGCGCAGCGGGAAGCCGAGCACGAGGCTGCCGTCGGCGGACGCCTGCACCCGGTAGGCCCCGAGGCCCGGCAGGTCCGCGTCCACCGGGCGGGGCTCGCCGCCCCGTGCCGCCTTGCGGCCGGCCTGGGCGAGGGCCGCGCTCTGGGCCTCGGTGAGGGGCGGCAGCCGCTGGCCGGAGGCCCAGCCCTCGACGCGCGCGTTGCGGGCGCTCCCGAGGACCGCACCGCCTGGGTCCAGGTGGATCCCGGCCGCGTCCAGCGGGCTGCCGGGGGGCATGAAGAAGCCGGAGGGGTTCTCCCTGGCCGCTTTGCTGCCGGGAGGCCGGGGGGCCATCTTGAGCGAGCCCGTCAGCTGCTCATCGGCCTGGTCGACCAGGTACGAGCGCAGGGCGAGGGTGGTGACGGTCCCGATGGCGGCGCCCACAACGGCGATCAGCGCCACCGCCGAGACGACGAGCCGGGTCCGCAGCGACCACCGGCGCCGGGCGCGCGGCCGCCGCTTCCCGCGCGGGGCCACTACTCGGCCGGCTTGATCAGGTATCCGGCGCCCCGGCGGGTGTGGATCATCGGGGCCATGCCGATGCCGCTCTCCAGCTTCCGGCGCAGGTAGGAGATGTAGAGCTCGACCACGTTGGCCTGGCCGCCGAAGTCGTAGGACCACACCCGGTCCAGGATCTGCGCCTTGCTCAGCACGCGCCGCGGGTTGCGCATCAGGTAGCGCAGCAGCTCGAACTCGGTGGCGGTGAGGTGGATGTCCCGGCCGTCCCGGGTCACCTCGTGACTGTCCTCGTCGAGCCGGAGGTCGCCGACGGCCAGCACCGAGCCGCCGCGGGCCGCCTGGGCCGCGCCGGAGCGCCGTACGAGCCCGCGCAGCCGGGCCACGACCTCCTCCAGGCTGAACGGCTTGGTGACGTAGTCGTCCCCGCCCGCCGTGAGGCCGGCGATCCGGTCCTCTACAGAGTCCCGGGCGGTCAGGAAGAGCACGGGGACCTGCGGGATCTCCCGGCGCAGCCGCCCGAGGACGGCGAGGCCGTCCATGTCGGGGAGCATGACGTCGAGGACCACCACGTCGGGCCGGAATTCGCGGGCTGCGCGGACGGCCCCGGCCCCGTCACCGGCGCTGCGGACCTCGCAGCCCTCGTAGCGCAGGGCCATGGACAGCAGCTCGGAGAGCGATGCCTCGTCGTCGACGACAAGCACCCGGCAGGGGCCACCGTCGGGCCGGACCAGGGCGGAGGGGTTGCTGGTGGACGTGGACGCGTGAGAGGTGGTCGTCGCAGTCATACCGCATACGGTGTCCCGGGCCTCTGAGAGCGTTCTTGTCCCTCCCTGTGAATTTCCTGAGAAAGAAAACCGCAGGGCGGCGGCGCCTCTCAGAGCTCAAGCTGGAACAGCCGGGCACCGTTGTCATGGCAGACGGCACGCAACCAGGCGTCCCCGAGGCCGAGCCTTTCGAGGGCGACGAGCTGGTGCTCGTAGGGGTAGGGGATGTTCGGGAAGTCGGTGCCGAGGAGGATCCGGTCACCGAGATCCGCGAGCCGTCCCAGGTCGGCGGGCGGATAGGCGCCGCCGAGCCGGTCGGAGAAGTCCGTGAAGGCCATGGTGGTGTCCAGCCGCACCTCGGGGTACCGGTCGGCGAGATCAAGAAAATCGGCGTACTCGGGCATGCCCATATGCGCGATCACCAGCGGCAGCCGCGGATGGCGGGCCAGCAGCCGGGCGATCGGTGCGGGCCCGGTGTACTTGCCGGGGGCGGGCCCGGAGCCGCAGTGGATCACGGTCGGGATCCCGGCCTCCGCGAGCAGCCCCCAGACGGCGTCGAGCCGCTCATCATTCGGGTCGTAGCCGCCGACCTGGAGATGCGCCTTGAACACCCGCGCCCCGCCCTCGACGGCCTGGTGCACATACTCCTCGACCCCGTCCTCGGGGAAAAAGGTGGCCGTGTGCAGGCAGCCAGCGGTCCGACCGGCGAACCCGGCGGACCAGGAATTGAGCCACGCGGCCATCCGCGGCTTGTGCGGGTAGAGCAGGGAGGTGAAGGCCCGCACCCCGAACTCCCTCAACAGCGCGACGCGCTCCTCCTCCTCGTGCCGGTAGGTGATGGGCCACTCGACCCCGGTCAGCGGCCCGACCGCATCGAAGTAGTCCCACACCTTGAGCAGCACCCGCTCGGGCATGAAGTGGGTATGCACGTCGACCAGCCCAGGAATCCCGACCCGCCCCCGAAACCCCCGAACCGCCTCAGCCGTTCCGGACAAAGCCATGCCTCCCTTCGCGGCTTGCGCCGTGCTCAGCCGCTCCGCATGGTGCCCGCGGAAACAGCCCACGGCGATCCTGAGCGCCCGGCACACCCAACGTTGTCGGACGTACGCCGACCGCCGAAAACGGCCACACCATAGGGCGGTTCAACTCCCGCCAAGGACAGAGCCCTCATGACCCCACCCTCGGCTCATGATCCGTCCCTATCCATGGCGAACACCCCGGAACAGCCAAAGAGTTCCGAGACTTGACCCAGAACCCTCCCCCACCCGAACCACCCTCAGAACAACCCGCCTTGCTCAGCGGGAGCACTGAACCGCCATCGGGGCGACGTCCCAGCTCCGCCAGCCAGGCCAGCCGACATCAGAACAACCGGCCCTGCTCAGCGGAAGCACCGGCCGCCGCCGACTCCACGCGAGCCCTGCTCAGCCGGTCACGCCAGCGCCAGAACAACCCAGGCCGGGCCCCCCGGTCGCCGCTGAACTACGAGCGAGGGCCCCTCCTCCACCAACCCGGCCGCAACCAGGACAGCCGCTCCACCAGCCGGGCCAGCCGACGTCAGAACAACCCACCCACTCGACGGAACGACCGGACGCCGCCGGTACCCGGGGGAGACTCTCAACTCCGCCGAGTGGCCACCGTCCGCGCAGACCGCCCTCCTCGGCGGGACCACCGGCCTCCCCCGAGATCCAGGCGAGGGCCTTCCTCCGTCAGCCCCGGCCGAGGTCAGCACAATCCATCCTGCGCGGCCGAACCACCGGCCTGAGCCGGGATCGGAGCGATGGCCCTCTCCCTCTCCGACCCGACCGACGTCAGAACAGCCCGCCCCGCTCGATGGAGCCACCGACCGCCGCCGGTATCCGGGCGCGGGACCCCAGCCCGCCCAGCGGGCCGACGTCTTACAGCCCGTCCTGCCAGGCGGGAGAACCCGCCGCCCCCGGCCTCCGTACGAGGGCCCACCCCCGCCCACCCGACCGGCGTCAGAACAACCCGTCCTGCTCGGCGGGAGCACCGGCCGCAGCCGCCGGGATCCGGGTGAGCGGGACCGAGGTCGACGCGTCCGGCTCCGGGACGGCGAGCTGCCAGCCGGCCAAGAGCCGGGTGTCGACCACGAGCCCGTCCGCGAGGTGCAGATCGGGACCCGCCGCGCCGACGAGCCGTCCCACGACCGCTCCGCCGGCCGCCATCTCCGCCACCACCCGCGCGGGAGCGGGCAGTCCCTCCCAGCCGTCCATCCCGAACGCCCGTGCATGGTCGGTCACTTCGCAGGCGACCGGCTCCAGGGAGTCCGGCCACCCGGCCAGCGTCGCCGCCCGGACGTGCAGCTCGGCGACCTCGCGGGCCCGCTCCGGGGCGCCGGGCAGATGCGCCCGCACGGCGCGCTTACGGGCGTACGCGATCCGGTCGGGCACCCCGAGCGCCGCGCGCAGCAGCTCCTCGGTGCGCCGCGCGGCCATCAGCGGCCCGCGCCCCAGCCAGGCCCAGGCCACCGCGCCCTGCTCCAGCAGCCGGGTGGAACCCCGCTCCTCGGCCGTGATCCCGACCTTGACCATGCCGGGTCCGAACCAGGCCAGGTAGACCCGGTAGGTCCGCGGATCAGCGGCGTTGGTGTCGGCGGCCACGGAGAACGACCGGTCGAGGCGAGCACACTCGGGGCACTGGGCGTTCCCCGCACGGCCCGGCACGGTGGCGACGGTGGGGCAGGCCGTCCGCCTGCCGCCGCGCCACACACCGAGGCAGTGCCGGTCCCCGCGCGCGACGAAGGCCAGCGCCTGCCCATAGGCGAGCACGCTCACCCGCTCCTCACCCCCGTCCCCGCACCATCCGATCACGGGAGCGCCGTCCTTCCACCGCAGCCCGGTGCACCACCAGCTCACAGCGGGAGCGGCCGCTCGAAGAAGGTGTCCAGCACGACGGTGGCATGCGTACCGCTGACGCCGTCGATGGCATAGAGCCGGCGGAGCACGTCCTGCAACTGCTCGGTGGAGGCCGTGCGCACCTTGACCAGAACCGACGCGCTGCCCGCGATGATGTGCGCCTCCTGGATCTCGGGGATGGCCGCGAAGTCCTCGGCGGACTCGCCCATCCAGGCGTTGGAGTCGACCATCACGAAGGCCAGGACCCCGCTGCCGACCGCGGCCGGGTCGACGTCGATGGTCGTCCGCCGGATCACCCCGCGCTCGCGGAGCTTCCGTACGCGCTCGTGGGTGGCCCCCGCCGAAAGCCCGACGGCCGTGCCCAGGGCCGCGTAGGACTGTCCGGCGTCCTGCTGCAGGCGCAGGACGAGCGCCCGGTCGATGTCGTCCACGCAATCTTCCTCTCATGGGCCTGACAACCCTTGCGAAGACGGTACCTGATCCTGCAATCTCACCATCAGACCGAACAGAATTCGGCGAATCGCCCTTAGGGGGAATCGTGTCTGTCATAGCTGACCTCACCTTGTACGAGATCCTGGATGAACGCTTCCGCACCGGCCGCTGCGCCAACGGCGATGCCCGGCTCGAACGGCTCTACGACGACTGCCGCTGGGCCGAAGGCCCGCTGTACCTGCCGGCTTGGCGCCAACTCGTATGGAGCGACATCCCCAACGACCGCATGCTCCGCTGGGACGAGGCCACCGGCGCGGTCTCCGTCTTCCGCTCCCCGGCGGGCCACTCCAACGGCAACACCCTGGACCGGGAAGGCCGCCTGATCACCTGCGAACAGGGCAACCGCCGCGTCACCCGCACCGAGCCCGACGGTCGCCTGACCGTCATCGCCGACCGCTTCGAGGGCAAGCGGCTCAACAGCCCCAACGACGCCGTGGTCCGCTCGGACGGATCGGTCTGGTTCTCCGACCCGGACTTCGGCATCACCAGCGACTACGAGGGCCACCGCGCGCCCAGCGAGATCGGCGCCTGCAACCTCTACCGGGCCGACCCCGCGACCGGCGAGGTCCGCATGGTCGCCGACGGCTTCCTCGGCCCCAACGGCCTGGTCTTCTCCCCCGACGAGAGCGAGCTCTACGCCTCGGACACCCGCGCCGGCCACATTCGCACCTTCAAGGTGACGGACGAGGGCACGCTCACCGGCGACCGTGTGTTCACCACCTGCCCCGGCGTCGACAACATCCGCTTCGACGACGAGGGCCGGCTGTGGGCGGCTGCCATGGAGAACGGCGTCCACTGCTACGCCGCGGACGGCACCCTCATCGGCCGCCTCCGCGTCCCCGAGCCGGTCTCGAACATCGCCTTCGGCGGCCCCAAGAACAACCGCCTCTTCATCACCGCCACCACCTCCCTCTACTCCCTGGTGATGTCGGTGACCGGCCTCCCCCGCGCCCTCTGAGGCCACCCACGACGCGTCCGGCTACCCGCGCCCGACTACCGGGCGACGAACTGCGTCAGAATCGCCTGCAGCTCATAGATGTCGACCCCCTTGGTGAAGGTCTTCTCGATCGGCGCCGGGGTCCCGGATATCCAGATCTTGAGCTCGGCGTCGAGATCGAAGTGGCCGGCCGTCTCCACCGAGAAGTGCGTGATGCTCCGGTAGGGGACGGAGTGGTACTCCACCTTCTTGCCCGTGAGCCCCTGCTTGTCGACGAACACCAGCCGCCGGTCGGTCAGCAGGATGGTGTCGCGGATCAGCACATACGCCGCATGCACCTGCTCCCCCGGCCCCAACAGCCGCGCGTAGTCCCGTTGCGCCGACACGTGGTCGACGGTGTGCGCGTTCCCGAACAGTCCCATGAGTGCCCCCTTTTTCCGACTTCCGACGATCCATTCGGACGATCTACAAGAACCGTAGTGAGACGCAGCCGTAGCCCGCGTCCCCCGCAGGAGCCATCCCACCCCTGACATCCCCCGGGGGACCCCCTGCCCACCAGGAACGACCCCCACCCGCCGACCGCCCCACCCAGGAAAAAGGCCGGAGGCCCCGAACTTCCGTCCGGTTCTCTGCCCTGCTGTGCACTCGGCAGGATCCGAACCTGCAACCTTCTGAGCCCTAGCTACAGTGAGATCGGTCAACGGCATTCATCCCGGCCGATGTACGGCTCCGGCGGGTGTTACAGGATGAGATGGGTTGTTGTGGTTGCTGTACGTCGCTGCCGTACAGCACGATGCCTTCATGGCGTCTTGGTCAGGGGAGGGCCGCTATGAAGCGAGGCACGGAGCCGTACGACGCAGCGCTCGACGCGATGATCATCGTTCTTCAGCGTTGGGCACGAGAAGCCCGGAAGAATGGGTGGTACAGCGCTCTGAGCGCCGAACTGCAGGAGCTCGGTCATCCTGTACACCACCGCTCCAGAACAATGAGCGAGCTTCTGGCCGACGTCTGTCACAGAGAGTGGGCTAACGGAGCGCCCATGCTCTCGGTCATTGTCATCAACAAAAAAAGTGGCGCCCCATCTGGCCAATTCTTCGAGTTGGCCAGGACAGGCCCCTTCCATCGCATTGGCTCTGACTGGGGCTGGGAAAGCGAGCGCTCCCACGTCTTCGCGTACTACAGCCAGAGCTAGTCGACACACCGCATCTGAATGGCCGCTAACCACAGACAGGCCAGGAGCTGTTCGCAGACAGACCGTCGCCGGATCCCGGTGGCGCCCGTGATTCCCCGGAAGATCGGACACGAGAGGGGCACGGCGTGGACTGGAAAGCCGTCGCAACGTTCGCTGTTGGAGTGATCGGACTCATAGGCGTTTTAGCGCAGCGCCGATACAATAGGGCAGTGGGTCGCGATCGCGCGAAAGCCGATCTAGAACTTCTGGCACTGCTGCCAGACGACAGCTCGGTGCGGGACGATCTGCGCAGCCACGTCGATGAGACCATCCGCCACATCATCAGCGTAGAAGACACTGAGAGGCGGGATGCTTTTGGGATCGTCCTTGCATCCGCTTTTCTAGTGGTCAGCGCAGGCTTTGGCTATTGCTTTGTTGAGTACGGAGGATGGTGGCTTGCCCTAGCGGGCGCCTTCTTCTTCATCTTCGGTGTGGTCGGCTTGGCCAGTGATGGGCCTCGCCGACAAAGGGATAGCCGGGGTAGGAGGATCTAAGCCCGCATTACCGGGGCAAGCCCACTACTCACCCAACTCCCACCTCAGCCCCACTCGGCCGGCCCTAACGGCCTGGCCCACGCCATCCCAGAGGCCGGAGCGCCACCGCCGGAGGTATGGCGGTGACGACGGAACCCGCGAGCCTAGGCGTTTAACTCATGCCCTCTGGCCTATCCCGCCTCACAGGGGCCGGCCACCGGCGCAGCCAGGGGGCCGCCCCCGCGGAGCTGGGGAGGCCAGCCGGTGGAGTGGAGAGCGGCCGGGGGCTCGATGGGGTGGAAGACGCTGTGACAGATCGTGGCCGGGTCGGTGGTGGGCGGTGGCTTGTGTGGTGGGGTGGGGGCTGCTCCTATGGGGTGCTGGTCATCCGGAGGTAGGGGGCGGGCCGTGGATGGGTTACGGGTGTCGCCGTGGGAGCGGCATGGGTACGACCGGCTCTACGTGAACACGCCGGACGGTACGGCGGTGGCCTGGTTCGATCGGAAGACCGGGCATGTGCAGATCAAGGATGAGCGCTTCCGGGATGCGGCTCTGAGCGCCCTGGCGCGCCATCTGCCCTCGCCGGCGCCCACCTCCCCTCCACCGCCCGCTCACGATCTCGCGCTGCGTCGTCCGGGGCAGGCGCTGCGGGACAAGGTTCAGCGGGAGGGACCCGGCCTGGTGGGGCGCACGGTCGCGTGGATCCTGCGGCGCCCGCCGAGTCCCTGGCAGCTCGGGCTGCGGGGTGAACGCGTCGTCGGCCGGGAGCTGGCCCGGCTCTCGCGACGGGGATGGTCCGCCCTGCACTCGATACCCCTCTCACCCACCTGGGACATCGACCACCTGCTCATCGGCCCCGGCGGGGTCTTCTCGATCAACACCAAGAACCACCACGGCCGGAGCGTGTGGGTGGGAGATCACTCCGTGCGGGTCGACCACGGCCCGGGACGCCCGTACGTCCGCAACAGCCGCCGCGAGGCCGCCGTGGTGCAGAAGGTGCTGGAGCGCGGATGCGGGTTCCCGGTCGTCGTGAACCCGCTGCTCGTCTTCGTCCGGCCCGCCCGGCTCGACACCGTGGCCTCGCTCACCGATGTACAGGCGCTTGAGGACCGAGGGCTCGCGGGGTTCACGTCGTTGCCCGGGGTACTCCGCCCGGATCAGGTCGCGGACCTCTACGCCGTCGCTCGCGATCACCGCTCCTGGCCGGCCGACCGCTGACGCAGACACGGCCGGGGCGATTGCTGTACGGCGGAAACGCCAGAGGCCCCGGACTTTCGTCCGGGGCCTCTGACCTGCTGTGCACTCGGCAGGATTCGAACCTGCAACCTTCTGATCCGTAGTCAGATGCTCTATCCGTTAAGCTACGAGTGCTTGGGCTTCTCGGGGTTTTTCGCCCCGTTGGCCTTGCGAGAACAACAATACATGGACCTCGCCGGGACGCGAAATCCATTAGCCACACCCCTGCTGACCTGCGGAAACGCTCCGGACGTAGATCGTCCGGATGAGTTCGCACAAAGGTCGGGCGGGCCACGACGTCCTCGAACAGGGCGCCCCGAGGGACGTTCGCTCCCGCACCCCGGCTCGGCGCCGCACGGCGCCCTACGCACCGCCCGTGCGCACCATCCGTACCGGACCCCGAACGCATCGAAGCCCCGGTCCTGACGGACCGGGGCTTCGATGAACTGCGGAGGCGGAGGGATTTGAACCCTCGATGGGGTGTAAGCCCCAAACCGCATTAGCAGTGCGGCGCCATAGACCGGACTAGGCGACGCCTCCAGCACACCCTCGCGTACGAAGGTGCGTGCAGATGATGACACAGGCGCGGGGCCCCTCACCAATCCGCTCCCACGGTACTAGGCGGGACCGGCCCAGGGCAAAGCCTTAAGGGCCCCGCCGCGAAGGCTCCGCCGCGCGCAACAGCCCCACCCGACCTCCGCACCCAACAGCCCCACCCAACCGCCGCACGCAACAGTTGCGCGCAACATCGGCGCCCCCGGCTCGTTGGTCAGGCGTACGTCGTACGGACGACCTGGAGTGCCCCATGCTGCGTCTCGCCGCCTTCGCCGTCACCTCGGCCCTCGCCAGCGCGGCGGTGGGCCCGCTGCCCCCGCTTCCCCTGGCACGTCTGCTGGTGGCACCGGACCGCCTCACCATGACCATGGCCGACACCGGCAACCGCAGCCTCGACGGCCGCGAGTACCGCCTCGAATGCGACCCGGTCGGCGGCGACCACCCCGAGGCGCAGGGCGCCTGCGACCGCCTGGCCGAGCTCGCCGCCGCGGGCCGGAACCCCTTCGCCCCCGTCCCCGCGGACCAGATCTGCACCAAGCAGTACGGCGGACCGGCCACCGCCCGTGTCACGGGGACATGGAAGGGGCAGAAGGTGAACGCCACCTTCCGGCGGACCGACGGCTGCGAGATCAGGCGCTGGGACGAGTTGGAACCTCTGCTTCCGAGTGGGCGTTCCTGACCTGGGAGGATGGCCGGGAGGAGCGCGATCCGCCCCACATCGGCCACCCCGCCGCGGGCCCGTGGCCTTAGACTCCTCCCGTGACTTGCCGGTAGTCGTTGGTCAGGGAGGAAGCTCGTCGTGAGCAGCAGGCCATCCCGAGGCGCTGCTCGCCTCGCAGCAATACTCGACGCCCTTCCGGACGCGTTGTTGCTCGTCAACGCCAACGGCACGGTCGTGAACGCCAATTCGATCGCCCTCGAGGTGATGGAGAGCCCCGGGACCGGGCTCGTCGGCCGGGGCGTGCTCGACCTGCTTCCCGAGTTCGACTCCAAGCTGATCCCCGGCTCCATGCGCCGGCCCGGCGAGGACGACGGCGGACGCGCCAAACCCAAGCGGATGATCGCGCGCCGCACCGACGGCTCCGAGTTCCCCGTCGAGGTCACCAGCGCCCATCTCGACGGCCGCGACGCCTACCGCGAGCCGCAGCCCGCCTACACCGGTGACGAGCTGCTGATGCTCGTGGTGCGGGATCTCTCGCAGACCGTGGACACCGAGGCCGAGCTGGCCCGCTCCCAGCGGCAGACCGAGATGATCCTGCGCGCCGCCGCCGAGGGCGTCGTGGGTACCGACACCGACGGGCGGGTGGTGCTGGTCAACCCGGCCGCCGCCCAGATCCTCGGCTACCGCGCCACCGACCTCGGCAACCGCGAACTGCACGGCCTGGTGCAGCACTCCCGCGCCGACGGCTCGCCCTTCCCCTTCGAGGAGTCCCCCCTCGCCGACACCCTGCGCAGCGGGCGCAAGCACCGCGTCCGCGGGCAGGTGCTGTGGCACAAGTCCGGGCAGCCCGTCGCCGTCGACCTGACGACCTCCCCGGTCCGGGACGGCGAACAGCTCGTCGGCGCCGTCATGACCTTCACCGACCGCCGGCCCTACGACGCCTTGGCCGCGCGGCACGCGCAGCTGCTGGCCGTCCTCGGCGAATCGCTGCGCGGCCCGCTGGACGAGCTGCGCGGCGAGCTGGCGACCCTGGCCGCCGACGACGCCGGACAGCTGTGGCCCGAGGCCAACCAGCTGCTGCACCACCTGGCCGCCGGGTATTCGCGGATGACCGCGCTGGTGGACAACGTGCTCGGCTTCCAGCGCCTGGACGCGGGCAGCGACAAGCTGGCCAAGAAGAAAGTGCTGATCAACGGCGTGGTCACGGACGGCGTGGACGCCGCCGTCGAGCTGATCGGGCCGGGCCGGGCGCAGTTCGCCGTGCACGCGCCCACCATCGAGGCCGAGGTGGACGCCGCGCGGATCTCGACCGCCCTCGCGCACCTGATCGCGGACGTCGCCGGGGTGGACGCCACGGGCAAGACCCGCCAGGGCAGCGGCTACAGCGACTCGACGATCGTGGTGGCCGCCGCGCAGCGCGGCGATGTCGTACGGATCGAGGTGCGCGGGCCGTACGAGGGCGGCAGCCCGGTCCACGGGCCGATCGTGCGGGGGATAGTGGCCGCGCACGGCGGCGTGCTGCAGACGGTGGAGGTGCCGGGCGCGCCCGGCGGGGCCTGTGTGCTGGAACTCCCGCTGGGTGCGGGCGCCGGGACGGTGACCCTGCCCGAGCCGCCGGAGGAGCCTGCGGCGGACGGTGCCGAGGACGGCGCCGGTACGGCGGCGGGTGCGGCCCCCGGCAAGGTCTCCGGCGGCCGGCGGGGCCGGCGCGGCGTGGACGCCTTCCTGGAGGACGAGGCCGCCGCCCCCGAGGCCGCGCCGTCCGGGCAGGGCGGGGGCGCGCTGGCGCTGCCGTCCGGCAGGCGGCGCGCGGGGGAGGCGGGCCCGCCTCCCGCGGCTCCTGAGCTCGCGCAGTCCCCGGTGAACCCGGCCGGTCTCGGTACGGGCCGCAGGCGCGGCCGGGCCGGCGACGGCAGCGGCGAGGGCCCCGAGGGCCAGGGCGGTCCCGGCCGGCCCGTGCACCCGCAGGGCACCGCCATGCCCGCGCTGCCGCCGGTGCCCCCGGTTCCGGTGAGCGAGCACCCGGCCGGACGGCGCCGCGCGCTCGGTGCGCCCGGTCCGGCCCAGCCCGCCGGCCCCGTCCCCGCGACGGGTCTCGGGCCGGCGCCCGCACCGGCGCGGCCCATCGCCACGGAGGGCGGCTTCGCGCTGCCCGCGGGGCCGACCCCGGCTCCCGCGCCCGCCCCGGTGCCCGCCTCGGGCGGTTCCGCTTCCGCCGAGGGCGCGGCCTCCGACGCCGACGGCGAGGCTCCGGCCGGGCGGCGCGGCCGCCGCGCGCTGGGGACCCCCGGCGGCGAGCCCGAAGCGGCCGCCGAGCCGTCCGACACGCCCGCCGAGAACCCGACGGGGCGGCGCCGCGCGCTGGCCGGGGCGCCCGCCTGGCCCGCTCCGGCGGCCGGTGCCGCCGAGGACGAGAGCGCTCCGGGCCCGGCCGCCGTGCCCGGCGCACGGCAGCCGCAGGACGCGCCGCCGACCGGCCAGGGCGGGCAGCCGATCAGCGTGCGCGCACTCGGCACCCTGGGCCAGGGCATCGCCGTGGACCCCTCCGCCACGGGTCCGGCCGCCGGTTCCGGTTCCGGCCGTCGGCGGCGGCTGGCCGAGCCCGCGCCGCAGGGCCGGGCCTTCGCCATAGGGGCTCCCGAGGCCGGTGCCGATGAGGGGCCCGAGCCGCTGGACGGTCCGGGCGGGGCGGTCGAGGTGGTCAACCGGCCCGTGCCGCAGCCCGTGGACGACGAGCTGCCGCCCGAGCCCCTGGACAACCCGCGGCGGCTGCTGGTGTGGCCCGCGCCCGATGCGCAGACGCAGCAGGCGCTGAGCGACCGCGGCTACCGCCCGGTGATCGTGCACTCCCGCGAGGAGGTGGACGCGCAGATCGCCGCGTTCCCCGCCGCGCTGTTCGTCGACCCGCTGACCGGCCCCATCACGCGGACCGCGCTGCAGTCGCTGCGGCAGGCCGCCGTGGCCGCGGAGGTTCCCGTACTGGTCACGGCCGGGCTGGGGCATGCCACGCGCGAAGCGGCGTACGGAGCGGATCCGGCGGTGCTGCTGAAGGCGCTGGCGCCCCGGGACAGCGAGCAGCATCCCTCGCGGGTGCTGCTGATCGAGGAGCGCGAGGAGATCGCGACGGCGCTGACCGCGGCCTTGGAGCGGCGCGGGATGCAGGTCGCTCGGGCGGGCGCCGACACCGACGCGGTGGAGCTGGCGACGCGGATGCGGCCCAACCTGGTGGTCATGGACCTGATGCAGGTGCGCCGCCGGCGGGCCGGGATCGTGGACTGGCTGCGCGCCAACGGGCAGCTGAACCGTACTCCGCTGGTCGTCTACACCGCGACCGGGATCGAGGCGGCCGAACTGCCGCGGCTGGCCTCGGGCGAGAGCGTGCTCTTCCTCGCCGAGCGGGCCACGACGGCGGACGTCCAGGGCCGCATCGTGGACCTGCTGGCCAAGATCGGCACCAACTAGCGATCCTGGCCGGATGGCTGTCATCAATACGAGCGAGCACACCGTCCCCGCTGACAACGGGGAGGTGAACCTGCTCATCGCCCGCCAGGTGGATCCGGGCCACGAGGAGACCTTCGAGGCGTGGGCCCACGGGATCCTGGAGACGGCCGCGAGCTTCCCGGACCACCTCGGCTACGGGCTGTTCCGCCCGGCGACGGAGGGCGGGCCCTGGTTCCTGGTGCACCGCTTCCGTGACCAGGCGGCCTTCCAGCGCTGGCAGGACTCCCCGGAGCGGGCGCAGTGGTTCTCCAACTGCCTGGGCCACCACCACACGGAGATAGCCCGGCGGGAACTGCAGGGCATGGAGACCTGGTTCGCCAAGCCGGGGACGACCCGGCCCGCGCCGCCGCGGTGGAAGATGGCGATCAGCTCGGGGCTGGCGATCTTCCCGATCTCGCTGGTGGGCAACGCGGTGCTCGGGCCTTACCTGGTGGATCTGCACGTCGTGCTGCGGACGGCGGCCTTCGCCGCCGTCTTCAGCACCCTGATGACCTACGCGGCCATGCCCGCGGTGAGCCGGCTGCTGCGGCCGTGGCTCACCCGGGGCTGACCGCTCAGTCGAGCCTGGTGACGTCCAGTGCGCCGTCCGCGTACTGCTGGCGGATCACCTTCTTGTCGAACTTGCCCACGCTGGTCTTCGGTACCGCCTCGATGATCGTCCAGCGCTCCGGCAGCTGCCATTTGGCGATGGTCCGGGCCAGGAACTCGCGCAGCTCCGGGTAGCCGGCGGTGGCGCCCTCCTTGAGGACGACGGTGGCCAGCGGGCGCTCGCCCCACTTCTCGTCGGGGACGGCGACGACCGCCGCCTCCGCGACCTCCGGGTGCGCCATGAGGGCGTTCTCCAGCTCGACGCTGGAGATCCACTCGCCGCCGGACTTGATGACGTCCTTCGCCCGGTCGGTGAGGGTGAGGTAGCCGTCGGCGCTGATGACGCCCACGTCGCCGGTCTTGAGCCAGCCGTCGGCGCTGAACTTGTCCTCGGGTGTGAAGGGTTCACCGGACGCGCCGCCGTAGTAGGCGCTCGCGATCCAGTTGCCGCGCACCTCCAGCTCACCGGCCGACTCCCCGTCCCAGGGGAGCAGGTCGCCGCCGGGTCCGACCAGACGGGCCTCGACCCCGGCCGGGAAACGCCCCTGGGTGATGCGGTAGGGCCACTCCTCCTCGGCGCTCAGTCCGGCGGGCGGGTGGGCCATCGTGCCGAGGGGGGAGCTCTCGGTCATGCCCCAGGCGTGGCAGACGCGGACACCGAGCTTGTCGTACGCCTCCATCAGCGAGGGCGGACAGGCCGCCCCGCCGATGGTGACCTGCTTCATCGACGTCAGGTCGCGGGGGTTCGCGGTGACCTCGGCCAGCAGCCCCTGCCAGATGGTGGGGACGGCCGCGGCGTGCGTGGGCTTCTCCCGCTCGATCATCTCGGCGAGCGGGGCGGGCTGGAGGAAGCGGTCGGGCATCAGCATGTTGATGCCGGTCATGAAGGTGGCGTGCGGCAGACCCCAGGCGTTCACATGGAATTGCGGGACCACGATCAGGGTGGTGTCCCGGTCCGTCAGCCCCATCGACTCGGCCATGTTGACCTGCATGGAGTGCAGGTAGAGGGAGCGGTGGGAGTAGACGACGCCCTTCGGGTCGCCGGTGGTGCCGGAGGTGTAGCACATGGCCGCGGCCTGGCGCTCGTCCAGCTCGGGCCAGTCGAAGCTGTCGGAGCGGCCTTCGAGGAGCTGCTCGTACTCGTGCACCCGTACGTTCAGTCCGTCGAGCACCGAGCGGTCACCGATGCCGCTGACCACGACGTGCTCGATGGTCGGCAGGTGCGGCAGCAGCGGCGCGAGCAGGGGCAGCAGGGTGCCGTTGACCAGCACGACCCGGTCGGCCGCGTGGTTGACGATGAAGACCAGCTGCTCCGGGGGCAGCCGCAGGTTCAGCGTGTGCAGGACCGCGCCCATGGAGGGGATCGCGAAGTACGCCTCGACGTGCTCGGCGTTGTTCCACATGAGGGTGGCGATGCGGTCGTTCTGCTGTACGCCGAGCTCGTCACGCAGGGCGCCGGCGAGGCGGGTGGCACGGGCGCCGATCTCCGCGAAGCTGCGGCGGTGCGGCTCGCCTTCCCCGGTCCAGGTCGTGACCTGGGACTTCCCGTGGATCGTCATCCCGTGACGGAGTATGCGGGTGACGAGGAGCGGTACGTCCTGCATGGTGCTGAGCAAAGCGTCCTCCCGGTGAGCGCTGCGGCGCTGCGGCGGCTACGGATGCAGCCGATTCTGCGCACGTACCGGTCGGCATGTCACTACCCGGGAGTAGAACCACGCCGTGTTTCACGTGAAACATCCTCCTGTTTCACGTGAAACATCGCCTCGTTTCACGTGAAACACCGACCGGGATCGGGCCGGGCTCAGCGCACCGGGCTCAGCTCCGGGTCCTCGCGGAGCTTGCACAGCGCGCGGGAGACGGCGCTCTTGACCGTGCCGACCGAAACGCCCAGCAGCTCGGCGGTCTGCACCTCGCTCAGGTCCTCGTAGTACCGCAGGACGACCATGGCCCGCTGCCGGTCGGGGAGCCGGGTCACCGCACGCCACATCGCGTCCCGGAGGGCCTGCGCCTCGGCGGGGTCGGCGGCCGGGGGCTCCTCGCTCTCCGGCAGCTCGTCGCAGACGAACTCGTCCACCTTGCGCTTGCGCCACTGCGAGGTACGGGTGTTGACGAGGGTCCGCCGGACATAGCCGTCCAGGGCGCGGTGGTCCTCGATGCGGTCCCAGGCCACGTACGTCTTCGTGAGGGCCGTCTGGAGCAGGTCCTCCGCGTCGCACGGGTTCGCGGTGAGGGAGCGCGCGGTGCGCAGGAGGACCGAGCCGCGGGTCCGGACGTACGCCGAGAACGACGGGTACGGCGTCGGATTCGAGGCGAGCGTGCACACAGGCGGGGTCATGGCTCCACGCTAGGAGCGCCCGCCCCTGCTGGAATCGGCCGCAGGTGCCGATGGGGGATCCGTCTCAGGTTGTAGGTGTAGGGCTCTCCCCACCCCCTGAAGGTGGAGGGGCCACGGACCGGCCGCGATCCGGATCTCAGCCGTCGGCGCCGAGGATCAGACCGGACGTGGGCACCCCGGTACCGGCGGTGACGAGCACCCGGCCTGCCCCCGCCACCTGGTTCACGGAGGTGCCGCGCAGCTGACGGACGGCCTCCGCGATGCCGTTCATGCCGTGCAGGTACGCCTCTCCCAGCTGGCCTCCGTGGGTGTTGAGCGGCAGTGCGTCCGCGGCCACGAAGCTGGCGGCCTCACCGGGACCGCAGAAGCCGAACTCCTCCAGCTGCATCAGTACGAAGGGGGTGAAGTGGTCGTAGAGGATGCCGACGTCGATGTCCGCGGGGCGCAGCCCGCTGGTGCGCCACAGCTGGCGGGCGACCACGTCCATCTCCGGCAGCCCGGTCAGGTCGTCGCGGTAGAAGGAGGTCATGGCCTCCTGGCGGCGTCCGGCGCCCTGGGCGGCGGCGGTGATCACGGCGGGTGCCTGCCGCAGGTCGCGGGCGCGCTCGGCCGTGGTGACGACGAGGGCCTGGCCGCCGTCGGTCTCCTGGCAGCAGTCCAGCAGCCGCAGCGGTTCGACGATCCAGCGCGAGGCCGCGTGGTCGTCGAGGGTGATGGGCCGGCCGTGGAAGTAGGCGGCCGGGTTGTTCGCGGCGTGCCGGCGGCCGGTGACCGCGACCTGCCCGAACGCCTCGGGGGTGAGGCCGTAGGTGTGGAGGTAGCGCTGGGCGGCCATGGCCACCCAGGAGGCGGGGGTGAGCAGCCCCCAGGGCAGCGACCAGCCGAGCGCGGCCCCTTCCGCCGAGGGCTCCCGCTGCTGGACGCCGGAGCCGAAGCGGCGTCCGGAGCGCTCGTTGAAGGCGCGGTAGCAGACCACCACCTCCGCGACGCCGGTGGCGACGGCGAGGGCGGCCTGCTGGACGGTGGCGCAGGCCGCGCCGCCGCCGTAGTGGACGCGGGAGAAGAAGGAGAGTTCCCCGATGCCCGCGGCCTGCGCGACCGTGATCTCGGGGCTGGTGTCCATCGTGAAGGTGACCATGCCGTCGACGTCGGCGGGGGTCAGTCCGGCGTCGTCGAGCGCGGCGTGCACGGCTTCGACGGCGAGCTTGAGCTCGCTGCGGTCGGAGTCCTTGGAGAACTCGGTGGCTCCGATCCCGGCGATGGCGGCCCGCCCGCCGAGGCCGTCCCGGGTGCGGACGCTCATGCCGGCACCTCCGCCGTGACCGTGCCGGAGACGTGCCGGCCCAGGCTGTTGGCCCCCACGACCCGGATTTCGACGGTGGCCTCGTGCACGGCGGTGACGGTGCCCGTGAGGGTCAGCGTGTCCCCGGGACGGTTGGGCGCGCCCAGGCGGATGGCCACCTTGCGCAGGACGGCCCGCGGCCCGAGGTGGTCGGTGATGTAGCGGCCGACGAGGCCGTTGGTGGTCAGGATGTTCATGAAGATGTCCGGGGAGCCCTTCTCCCGCGCGAGCTCCGCATCGTGGTGCACGTCCTGGTAGTCGCGGGAGGCGATCGCGCCCGCGACGATCAGGGTGCGGGTGACGGGGATCTCCAGGGGCGGCAGCGTGTCACCGACGTTCATGCGGGTCCCCCCTCGGCCAGCGAGGTGCCGAGCTCGGCCAGCAGTTCGCTGCCGCAGCCCAGGTAGGCGTCGAGCTGGCGCCCCCACAGGAAGTGCCGGTGCACGGGATGGTCGAGGTCGGCGCCCGTGCCGCCGTGCAGGTGCTGGCCCGCGTGCACGACCCGCTTGCCGGCCTCGGAGGCCCACCAGGCCGCCGTCAGTGCGTGCTCGCGGGCGGGCAGGCCCTGGTCGATGCGCCAGGCCGCCTCGTACGTGGTCACCCGGATGGCCTCCGTGTCCATATGGGCGTCGGCCGCGCGCAGCATGACCGCCTGGTGGGTGGAGAGCGGGCGGCCGAACTGCTCGCGGGTGGAGGTGTGGGCCACCGCACGGGCGAGGGAGCCCGCGCAGACGCCCGCCTGGAGTCCGGCGAAGGCGGTACGGGCGGCGGCGAGCGTGTCCTCGTAGGCTCCGTCGGCGCCGAGGGGTTCGGCCTCGGCCCCGCTCAGTTCCAGGCGGCCCGCGGACCACGGGGCGGTGGTCTCCACCGGCGAGGTCCGCACCCCGGGCGCGTCGGTCCGTACGAGCCACAGCCCGCGGTCCGCGTCCGGGACCAGGACGTGCGTGGCGTCGCGCAGCCAGGGCACGACCGGGGCGGTCCCGGTCAGCCGGCCGCCCCCGGCGGTGATCCGGCCGCGGGCGGGGAAGGCCCCGGTGGCCACCGCCTCGCCGGTGCCGAGGGCGGGCAGCAGGCGGGCGCGCTGCTCGGCGGTGCCGTGCGCGGCCAGGGGCAGGATCCCGTACGCGCAGGTGGCGGCGTAGGGGACCTGGGCGGTGGTGCGGCCCTGCTCCTCCAGGAGGAGGACCAGGCCGAGCAGGCCGGTCTCCTCGACGGCAGTGATCAGTCCGGCGGCGGTGAGGGCCTTCCACAGCTCGGCGTCGCTGCCGGTGCCCGCGGCGGCGAGGCGTTCGGGGGTGGCGAGGTCGGAGAAGATCCGGGCGGCGAGGCCGACGGCGGCGGCCTGCTCCTCGGTGGGACGGAAGTCCATCAGCCCTCGCTCCCGCGGAAGACGGGGAGTTCGAGCTCGTCGTCGACGCGCAGGAACTCCAGCTGGACGGGCAGGCCGATGCGCACCTTGTCGTAGGGGACACCGGTGATGTTGCTGATCATGCGGACCCCTTCGGTGAGCTCGACGAGCGCGACGGCGTAGGGCGGGTCGAAGGCCGGGAAGGGCGGATGGTGCATGACGACGTAACTGAACACCGTGCCGGCGCCGGTGGCCTCGACGGTGTCCCAGTCGGGGGAGGAGCAGGCGTTGCAGCCGGGCAGCCACGGGAAGCGGAGGGTGGTGCAGGCGGTGCAGCGCTGGATGAGCAGCTTGTGGTCGCGGACGCCGTCCCAGAATCCCTGGTTGTCGCGATTGATCACGGGCCGGGGGCGCCTGGCCGCGCGCTGCTTCGGGGGGCGGGCCATGGGGGCGTACTTGAGGATGCGGAAGCGGTGGGTGCCGGCGAGGGCGCCGTCGGCGCGGATGTCCATGCGGGTGGTCACGAAGTGGCCGGTGCCGAGCCTGGTCGTCTTGCGCGGTGACACGGACTCGATGACGGCGTCGAAGGTGATGGTGTCGCCGGGGCGCAGGGGGCGCAGGTACTCCTGCTCGCAGTCGGTGGCCACGACGGAGGTGAAGCCGGCGCCGTCGAGCAGGGACAGCAGCTCGTCGTAGGCGGAGGAGCGGTCCGTGTGGCCGGAGAATCCGCCCATGGTCCACGCCTGGAGCATGGTGGGCGGGGCGACGGCGTCCGGGCCGGTGTAGGCGGGGTGGGTGTCGCCCATGGCCTCGCACCAGTGGCGGATCATCGGCGTGTTGACCGGGTCCTTGCCGCGGCCGGCGGTGGCGGCGGGCTGTCCTTCGAAGGCCGCCAGGAGGGTGTGGAAGCGGGCAGCCTCGTCATCCGCTGCTCGGGCCGGGGCAGCCTCGTCATCATCCGACGCCGCTCGGGCCGGGTCCGCCGTCATCGCTTCCTCCCCTTCATGCCGAGCCGCATCATGGCGACGATCTCCCGCTGGACCTCGCTCACCCCGCCGCCGAAGGTGTTGATCTGGGCGGCCCGGTTCATCCGCTCCAGCTCGCCGCCCGCGAAGGCCGTGGGGCCCCGTACGAGGGCCTCCTCGCCCACCACCTCCTGGCACATCCGGTACACCTCGACGGCGGACTCGGTGCCGAGGAACTTCACCCCGCTGGCGTCGCCGGGGGCCAGTGCGCCGCTGCCCACGTCCTGGACGAGCCGCCAGTTGAGGAGCCGTACGGCGGCCAGCCGCGCATGGGCCTCGGCGAGGCGGGCCCGCACCCACGCGAGGTCGGCGGGCCGCTCCCCGGTGACCGGATCGGGGGTGCGGGCATGACGGAGGGCGTGCGCGTAGAAGTCCTCGGCCTGCATGCCGATGGCGGCGAGGGCCACGCGCTCGTGGTTGAGCTGGTTGGTGATCAGGCCCCAGCCGCCGTGTTCGGGGCCGACGAGATGGCCGGCGGGTACGCGGACGGAGTCGTAGTAGGTGGCGGTGGTGGTGAGCCCGCCCACGGTCTCGATCGGGGTCCAGGAGAATCCGGGGTCACTGGTGGGGACCAGGATGATCGAGATGCCCCGGTGTTTGGGGGCCTGCGGGTCGGTCCGGCAGGCGAGCCAGATCCAGTCGGCGTTCTGGGCGTTGGAGGTGAAGATCTTCTGCCCGTCGATCAGCCAGTCGGCGCCGTCCCGGACCGCGCGGGTGCGCAGGGAGGCCAGGTCGGTGCCGGCCTCGGGCTCGGAGTAGCCGATGGCGAAGACGGTCTCGCCGCGGAGGATGCGGGGGAGGAAGTAGTCCTTCTGTTCCTGGGTCCCGTACTTCATGAGGGTGGGGCCGACGGTGTTGAGCGTGACCATGGAGACGGGGGCGCCGGCCCGGTACGCCTCGTCGAAGAAGACGAACTGCTCGTCCGCGCCGCGCCCCTGGCCGCCGTACGCGACGGGCCAGCCGAGGCCGAGGCGGCCGTCGGCGCCCATGCGGCGCAGGAGGTCGCGCTGGCGGGCCGGGTCCTCCGGGGGCCCGTCGGGGAGCAGGTCCTTGAAGTACGCGCGCAGTTCGGCGCGCAGTCGCAGCTGGCGCTCGGTCGGGGCGAGGTGCACGGTGCGGGCCTCCCGGCATCACATCGGCGCAGATATCTGACTGTCCGTCAGATACGGCGGGTGTGTCAAGGGCGGGAGGGGAGGCGGGGGCGCGGGGCCGTGGGGGCGTGGGGGCGCGGGGGCGCGGGGGAGGTGCGGGCATGCGCGAGGGCGCCCGCGCTACCGGACCCCAGCCGGTCCGGTCGCACGGACGCCCTCACGAGGTGGGACGGGTGGTGCCGCTGCTACCACCAGGGGAAGAAGTTGACCGCCACAGTCGTGGTGTCCTGGTCGATCGCCGTCAGCGCCGAGCCGTTGACCTGCGCGCTGTTGCTCTGGTTGGACGCCCCGGAGCCGGTGGCCACCTGCTGCGAGGTGGAGGAGTTGCCGAGGTTGTCGCCGGCCACGCCGCTGCCGATGATGCTGGCGACGCCGGCATTCGATCCGTCGTTCGCGAGGGCGCCGTTGTCGGCCGAGGCCACGCCGCCGAAGAGGGCGGCGGCGAGGGGGAGAGCGGCGACTGCGGCGATGACGCGGACGCTACGGATGTTTGCCATGTCTTGATCCTCCAGAAAACCGAAGTGGGAATCTCCCCAAGGCAGTTGGCCGACCGCCTTGGTCGTGGTGACGACGTCGCGAGACCAGAGTTGCCCACCGAATCCCCGGCGAACCACCCCGGAGTCACCGATTCCCCCGCAAGCATGACCAACACCGGATAAACCTGGTTCACGCCCCCTGAGACCCCTGAGCCCCAGGTCAGCACCCCCGACACTGCTGAAACCCGCGTCACACAAGGGCGACGCGTTCCGCCGGACCTACGTGTCCTGGGCATGCCGAAAAGGGCCGCGCGTGTCCGGGAACCCCACCGTCTCCCGGGCCAGCGGCCCTGCAATGCCATGCTTCACACCCCATGCACGCCCCCCGGCGCACGCCGGGGTGATCCTGCTGTGCCCACTCCGGGGGCACTGCGCGGGCGCGATCCACGGCCGTCGCGAGCGACCGGTCTCCAGCGCCTGCACCTCGACCGTCGGTACGGGCTATGCGGCGAGCGCGAGCGTCTCGCGGGCGGCGGCGACACGACCGGCGACCGCCTGCCCCGGCACCCGTCCGGCCCGACCATTCCCGACCCCTGCGCCACCACCGACACCGACACCGACACCATCACGGACACCCGCACTTGAGGCTGCCGCACCCGCTCCGGCACCCATGGCGGCGGCGGTGGTCGAACGGCGCACCGCGGGGGTCTTGCCGTGGGCCTCGGCCCGGATCCGCTGCTTGATGGTGGGCGGCAGCGCACCGCCCCGCATCACCTCCCGCCAGCTCCGCCGCACCGCGACGGCCGGCCGCACCGCGGAGGCGACGGGCGCCGGGGCGGCGGGAGCGGCGGCGGCCACGGCGGCCGGGGCCGTCTTCGCGCCGAAGCCGAGGGAGGAGAGGAGCGCCACCAGAGCGGCGAGGACCGAGGTCCAGATCGAGGTGAGGACGGTGCGCTGAGCCATGACGGGTTGCCTCGCTTCGTGATGTTCGGACGGGCGGATCTGAATACATTCGTCATGATGTGGGTGCAACCGCAGGGCGTTCATCACACGCGCCGATCTTCCGACAAACACCACTCAAAAGGCCCAGTCCCCCTCCCGAGCCCCCGACCCGAACCCCACCCGGACCCCCCGATTCCCCAGTCCCCCCAAGGCTTCCCACCCCGACACACCCACCCAGCCCCCGCAACCCGAAGCACCACGCCCCACCTCACCCGACGGAGAACGGCGGCGCACCCGGGCACGCGAACGGCCCCCGACCTCGTCTGAGGTCGGGGGCCGTTCCGCTGCGGTGGGTGTGGGATTTGAACCCACGGTGACATCGCTGCCACGACGGTTTTCAAGAGAGTGCTGCGGGAGTCGTCTCCGCCCTGGCTGACCTGCGCCTTACCCACCCGCCCTGCTCTTCGTCGCTTCGGGCGGTCCACGCCTGGTCCACTGGGTCAGTAGAGCGCTACCGGCGGGCCTGCAAGATCAGCACCTGTGCCAGGTGTGGAGCGACCTCTGCAGCGCCAATCCCAAGGGCTGCAAGAGTGACAGACTCATCGGGCTCGGTCCGCAGTTGGCGACCCGAACGCCCAGGGCCAATGGGTTGGTACGACTGGCGAGACCGCCGCGGATCAAAGGTGTCGACGCTCATGAGCATCTCAGTCAACACGCCGGCCGCCACCACGATGCGGTCTGCCTGGACGATATTCAGCGCCCCGGCAAACCGCAGCAGGCCAGCGAGCTGCTGAGGCAGCACATCAGCATCCAAGATCGCGCCGCAGCTGTCTCGGGGCAACGTAGCCCGGATCGAGAGCTGCCCCGTCTTGTACAGGCGGCATTCCGCTGTCTCACCCTCCTGAGGCGTGTTCCATGACCGTGGCCGACTGGCCGGAATGCTGACGCCCACGTATCCATCAGCCCTGATGGGGTTCAGTGCGACATCGCTCCCGATCATCCGAGTAGCTCGGATTCGTTCCATCAGCGACGCACCCAGTTGATCTAGCTCACGTGCCGAGTATCCAGGGAAATCCAGCGGAAGGACGTGCAGTTCCAGCGGGAGATCGCGGTCGCTGGCGGCCTGGGAGGCCCTATCGTCCGAGGACCAGTGAAGGGCCGGTTGCTGCAGAATCTTGGCGAAGGCCAACGGTGACGCGGCTGACTCCAGTTCCCTTACCTTCTGCACGATCTTGATCGTCAGGTCTTCCGAGGTGTGGAACGTGTCGCGGAACTTTCCGGTGGCGTAAGCCTCCAAGATCCGCACAAAATTGTGCTGATTCGGCTCGAACTCCACGCCTTCCTTGCGGTAGACGAAACTGGGTTTGCCTGCTGCTTGGGCAGCTACCCATTCGTCATGCGTAGCCGACTGCCCTGTCTCTGGGAAGACGTGGCCGTAGAACGGACCAAGGAGGAAGAGGCATACATCCGCGGATTCCAGGGCACTCAGACACGCCTCACGACTTGGCACGGTCTGAGCCGAAAAGTCCTCGAATCGCACTGGAGTGTGACCAAGTGCGGTAATCAACGGACTGAGGGCGTCTCGCTCTTTCACAAGACCTTTGCGGGCGCTGCTGATGAAGATCTTCACGCTACGGTGTCTCCACTGCTGCGGTTCGCCTTCACGGCGAAGCGGTTGGCTCGTGTGTCCAGTGTGCCGATCCTGGGGAGGAGGTGCTTCATGCCTGACGCTTCAGACGAGGCAACACGCGCCTACTGGAAAGAGCACCGAGAGCAGCTACGACAGTGCGAAACCCAACGCTCCACGCTGACGAACCTCCTCATCGTCGTTACAGCTGCGTTGAGCGCTCTGATCGTGCAGCAGAAATTCACGCTCAATGTCGTACCCCTATGCATCTTCGTCGTACTGACGGGTGCGTACGGATCTGTCGCTGTATCTAAGTACTACGAACGAGCCTCCTACCACCTCTCTCAGGCGAGGGCGTTGACCGCAGATCTGGTGGCGCGAGGAGTGCTGGGGTCGAAAGAGGGGCTCGTGCAGGCGCGTGTTGAGCACAACAACAGGTTCCCCCGCCTGCACCGCATTCGGCTGCACCGGCTATGGGTGATGCTGCATCTCGCAATTGCGCTCTACGGCGTGGCACTCCTCTGCGTATGTGTGCTTGTGGCTTGACGGCAGAGACTCGCAGGCAGTGTGGTGCCAGGCTCACCGGCAGACAAGTATCCCGCCCAGACAGGTGACGCGAAAGACGCCCTCTGCCTCAATGACCCTGTTGACTCGCTCCCGCGCACGCTCGATCGTCTCCCGGAACGGGACGCCCATCTTGTCCGCCCAGGCTTCGTACGAGGCCAAGTGCGCAACAACTGGTTCGGCGTCGGTCACCTCGATCACTCCTGGCAGGAGGATCGTGCGGATCTCGCTGAAGACCGTACCGAGGATCGCGGGCGCGTCCTCCAGGGTGAAGCGAGCAGAGAGCTGCACCCGGGCCGGGCCCTCCTGGATGCCCAGCACATCGCCCGCGGCCTGGCGCCAAAGGTGCTCCAGTTCCAGCTTGTCGGTCCTGCTGTTGGTGGAGACGATCGCGATTCCGCCGGGCGCCAGTACACGGCCCAGCTCCCGCACGGCCTGGGCCTGGTCCTCGACGTGGTACAGCATGTGGAGCGCAAGCACCGCACCAAGGGCTCCAGTGGTGATGGGGAGCTGCTGGACATCCGCAACGAGGGCTCCGGGTATGGCACCGAGGATGCCGTGAGACACATCCATGGGAAGCACCACCAGGTCCGGACGGTCTTCCCGCACCCGGGCGACGAACTTCCCGTTTCCGCACCCCACGTCCGCGACCGCACCGCGTGCGCCGGCCAGTTCGTTCACAACGATGCCCGGAAGGTCGTGGCTGGGGGTCTGCCACTGGTAAAGGGATTGACGGGCCGCCAGGTGCTGACCCGTGCCGTACGCCTTGGTGGAAAGAAGGCTGCGGTCGGTGACCAAATGATCAGGCGTGGGTTGGACGGTCATCGGGGCTCCGTGGGGTTGCTGGCGAGAGCGGGCCGGACGGTCACCTCGTGAATGTGCGCGCGGAGATCGACTGCCGACTGTGCGCCACGGTACGGCTCGCTTCCGAGGAGCGCGGCTAGATTGCGGAGCCTGATGGTGATGCTCGCCGTGAACACCTCGGCGGTGAAGACCTCCGAGAGCTTCACACCGGCCCTCTCAACCTGGCCACTCGCAAGGTAGGCCGTGGCCAGGTCCAGGTGGGCGGCTTGTAGATCGCCGGGGGAGCGGTCGCCCTCTGGCCCGGCGTGGTACAGCTCAACGGCACGATTGGAAGCGCCTATGGCGTGCCGGGTCTGCTCGTCGCCCCCGACGGCCAACAGGGTGGTACCGGCGTAGGCCCACTGTTTGGCCTCGGGAAACGAGAAGACCCCGGGCAACTCGTCGGGTCCCGCAGTACTCCGTGCCTCATGTGCCAACGCGAGTACCCGCAGCGCACTGCGATTGTCCCCTTCGGCCGCACGGGCTCGGGCCTCCAAGCTCAGTAGCCGGGCCTTGATCGTGCCTGCGCCGGGACCTCGACCCTCGCTATGCCCGGCCTGTGCAAGGTCTCCCGCCCGCCGGTAGTCCCCCGCCCAGTAGGCGGCCAGCGACTGGAACGACCGTGCCCATGCGCGCAACGGGGAGTGCTCCGAGATCTCCGCGCACTGCACCACCGTGCGGGCATGAGTAGCTGCGGCGGAGCGGTCCCCCAGGTCAAGCGACACATGCGCCGCGAGACCGGATAACCACCCCGCAACCACGTAGAGGTGACGGATCTGGCTGGGGTGCTGGCGGCCCTCCAGCAACCGGAACACCGCACCCCGAGCCGTGCGGATCTCCGGGATCAGGAGAGGCAAAGGCCGGCTGACGAAGTCCCGGGCGAGTCGTTCGACGTCAGCGTCGAACTGCTCCAGCACGAGCGCGTTGACGTTGGTCTCCGCCGCGTGGCGAGCCAGTCGGGCTGACAGCTCCATGTCGGCGGCCAGGGATCCGACATCATCAGACGGAGCCTCTTCGGCCGCCCTTTCATCCGGTGCGGCGGACCCCTTCGGGTACAGGCCCAGCTCCTCTTCGCTGGCGACCTGGAACACCGCGCACAAGGCGGCCCTGTAGTCACCGGAAGGCCACGTGATGGCTCCTCGCTCAAGGCGGGAGACCCAGTTTGCATCAAGCTCCGGATCGCGCCCGGTGGCTGCCTGAACCTGAGCGCACACGCGCTCCGCGACCTGTGTCTGAGTCCATCGCTGGGAGTTTCTGTGTCTGCGAAGAGCTTCGTTCGCCATCATCCCGCCGTCCGCTGGTCGAGCCGGGCGCCGAAATCGTAGCCGGGATCTGCCTTCCGAGTGCCTACAACGTGCCTAGTGGAATGCCCTGTTGGGGTCTTGGCCAGCGGAGTTGACTGGTCTCAGCCGCCCGGAGAGGCGGCCTCCCCCTCGCAGCGGGTCGCAGGGCCGTCCGCAACGTCACACCTGCGGCCCGCTGTGTCCCCGGAGTGCAGTGCCCGACCTAGACCGAGGAGAGGCGCAGTGTCCACCAAGAGCCGTTTTCGTCAGCGTCAGACCGTGCCCGGCTGGGTCAGCGAGGGCACCCGCATCCGCGACCCGCTGAACGGCCGCACCGGCATCGTCCAGTTCATCGGCGAATTCGAGGACCCCAAGTCTCGCGTCGTCATGCAGAACGCCGTCTTCGTCCGGCCGGAGGGCGGTGGGGTGGAGTGGGTCGTCGAGGACCCTTCCAGCCTGGAACGCGGCTGACCGCACGCGCCCCCTGGGGTTGGCGTCAACAGCTCGCCGTCCTCGTGTACGCCGTCGCCGCCAGCGTCCTGGTGGTCACCCTGGCCGTCGCCGGAAGCCCCGGGAGCTGACTCACAGATTTCCCTCCGGGACCCCGGCGGGATCCATCGAGATCAGGAAGGAGTACGGAATGAACGAGAACGCTCCCACCGAGCAGAACAGTGGCCTGCTGATCGGCGTTCGCCGCATCGCGGCGGCCCGCTCGCGTGCCGAGGAAGCCTCGGACAACACCGGCGGCAAGTCGGACATGAACGACACCTGATCGACCGAGGAGACCCACGGTGATTGATTCCGCATCGTGGGCCGAGCGTCTGGGCGAGGACACGTTCCTCGCCCAGACGTGCTTCCGGGCCCACAAAGTGATCCGCTCAAACGGCAACACGTCCCCCTCGCCACTGACCTGGGGCGACCTCAACGAGATCGTGGCCGCTCACCGGCTCGAACCGCCCCGGATGCGGCTCTCGCGTGCCGGGGAGGCTGTCCCGGCCACCGCGTACTCCATCCTCCGCACGAACCGGCGCGGGGTGTCCTGGTACCAGCCCCAGCCTGCCGACTTCCACGCACGGCTCGCCGAGGGCGCGTCCCTCGTCATCGACGCGATCGACCAGATCCACCCGCCCGTCCGGGAAGCCGCGGCCGGCCTCGAACGGTTCTTCCGCACCCCCGTGCAGGTCAACGCATACGCCTCGTGGACCGCCGAGGAAGGCTTCGGCACCCACTGGGACGACCACGACGTAGTGGTGCTCCAGCTCGAAGGCTCCAAGCGGTGGAAGATCTACGGCCCCACCCGGCAGGCCCCCGCCTGGCGCGACGTGGAAGCCCCAGAGGTCCCGACGGGCGACCCGATCGCGGACATCGTCCTGACGCCCGGCGACCTGCTCTATCTGCCGCGCGGCTGGTGGCACGCCGTGAGCGCCGACCAGGGCACCGCATCCCTCCACCTCACCTTCGGACTCGCCACGCAGACCGGCGCCGAGTTCCTGGGCTGGCTGTGCGACGGCCTGCGGGCCAGCGTGACCGTACGGGCGGACGTACCGCGTTTCGGCACCCCGGAGGAGCGGGCGGACTACCTGGCTGCCGTACGGAAGGACGTGCTGGCCGCCCTGGACGACCCTGCGGTTCTCGATCGCTGGGAAAGGACCCTGGACGCGACGCACCCCGGGCACCCGCGCCTGTCACTGCCCCACCTGACCGGCGTTCCTGCCGAACCCGGCATCACCGTGCAGGCCACGGTGCCCCGCGCCCGGATCGACCAGGACGACCAGGCCGTGACCTTCGCCGGGGCAGGGAACGAGTGGACCTTCGCCCTCCCCGTCGCCCCGGTCCTCCGCCTCCTCGCTGGTGGATCGCCGGCCACCTTGGCGGACCTGGCCGCCGAGTCGGATCTCACCCTCGTACAGGTGGCGGAAGTCGTCTCCGCGCTGGTTGCCGGTCAAGCCGTCGCCGTGGTCGGGGGCTCCTCGTGACTGCTTCCCTGGGACTGGGGACGTACCGGGTGCGCGCCGTCGAACAGGCGGCCCGCACCGCGTGCGCCGACGGGCTCGTGTGGATCGACACCGCCCCCAACTACGGCAGTGCCCACCAGGCGCTCGGCCCCGTCATCGCCGACCACCCACGCGCCATGGTGGCGACGAAGACGGGCTTCTTCACCCCGGATGAGGGCGCGGCTGCTCTTCGGGACGGGCTCCTCACTGCCGCCCAGGTCCGGGCCGGACACAGCCTCGACCCCGGCTTCGTCCGGTGGCAGACGGAAAGGTCCCTGGCCGCTCTCGGCCGAATCGACCTCGTGTTCGTCCACAACCCGGAGCACGCCGGCCTCAGCCCCACGGAGCTGCATCCGGCACTGCGTGATGTGTTCGCGGTGCTGGAGGAGTTCGCGGCTGCGGGCAGGATCGGCGGGTACGGCGTGGCCACCTGGTCGGGGTTCCAGCACGACGCCTTCTCGGTGTCCGAACTCCTTGGCCTGGCCATCGAGGCCGCTGGTTCGGGTGAACATCATCTGCGGGCCGTCCAACAGCCGGTCAGCCTCGTCATGGCAAGGCCGATCGCCCTGGCCCTCGACGGCAGGGGCCCTCTCGTCCTGGCCCGCGCGGCGGGCCTGATCACCTTCGGCTCCTCGCCCCTGCACGGCGGCGAGCTGCCCGGCCTCGTCACCACCGAACTCGCCGAGTTCATCCGCCCGGGGGCCTCGCCGGGCACCGCCTGTCTCCTCGCTGCGGCCTCCTGCCCGAGCCTGGACGTGGTACTGCTGTCTGCCGGCACCGCCCACCATTGGGCCGCCGCAAAGGCCACCACTGCCGCCCCGCTCGATCCGGGCCACCTCAGGAAGGTCACCGATGTACTCGCCCAAGGATGAGACCACCAGGGCACGCATGGCGGACGCCCTGGCCCACGCCGCTGCCCGCCTGTCCACCACGACGACGGGGGCGCCGGCCTGGGGATGGCTCGGCCGCACCATCGGCAGTCGCACCGCAGGCGGTCACTGGCTCCGTGTCCACTGCGGTGAGGCAGCCAAGACCCCCGCCACCCGGAACGAGGGGATCGCCCTCGCCGAGGAACGGGTGTCCGACAAGGTGTCCCGCCCTCACCTCCACGACCTGTACCGCTGGGGCGGTGGCGAGTACGTCTTCGAGGCGGAGTTGATCGACTACATCGCCCAGCCCGTCATCTCGCCGGAAACACCCGACCTGGCTGCGGATCCGGGCCTGCCGGACTCCTGGTGGACGACCCTGCGGGAAAGCCTGGACGCTCTCAGCACCGCGGAACCGCCCCGCGAGACCATCCGCCAGTCCTGGGCCGACCGGGTCTTCCCCGAGTTCCTGGGGATCCCCGCCCCGGCCATCACCGAACGCGTCACCGGGCACGCAGACCTCCAGTGGGCCAACCTCACCCACGACCCCCTCGTCATCCTGGACTGGGAGCGCTGGGGCGCCGTCCCCGTCGGCTACGACCCCGCGATGCTCTACGTGAACAGCCTCCGCGTCCCCGCCGTCGCCGACCGCATCCGTGCCGAGTTCGCCCACGTCCTCGACACCCCCGCCGGCCTGATCGGCGAACAGATCGCCCTCGCCGAGATGCTCCAGGCCGTGGGCCGCGGCTGGTACGTCGAGCTGGCCCCGCTCCTGCGCCGACGCGCGGAGAACCTGACGGGGGTCCGTCCTCCGGCCCCGTCCCCCGCCTGATCGGCGCCTCCTGCACGAGCCCCAGCGCACCCCCTCCGCGCTGGGGCTCGCGTGCGTCAACTTCCGCCCCGTCTCTGGCGTTTGGCGATGACTGCCGCACAGGTCAACGCGGTCGGCCGGAGCGGCTTTGGCCGGTGCCCTGTTCGGGTTGGGGTCGGGCATGTTCAGGGGGCCTTACGCTGTCCGGCAACTCGGGCAGGCTTTGATCCTGCCCGGAATTTGATCGAGTGGCCCCCTGGACTTGCCCGACGCGGGCCCCGAGCCGAACAGGTGGGTAAAGCCGTGGAGGCCGACCGCCCCGGCCGCATCTGGGTGAAGGGCAATCCGCGGTGGCCCGCGCGTTCCTGGCGTATGTCCCGCTGCTGTCGGCCGTGCTCGCCGTGGGGCGGCGGGCGGAGTTTTTTCACGGGTCTGACTGCCCGCTCCCCGGGCTATTGCGGCGCGAGCGGACGGGGGCCGTCGCAGGCGGTGGCGGAGACATGGAGCCAGCGGCGGCCTGGGGCCGCCGCGCCGCGCGGCCCGCGTCAGCGGGCCGCCTTGATCCAGTAAAGAAACTTTGGACAGCTCACCCCTTCGGCCGCTTCGGGTGGCGAGTATCGGGGCATTTTGCCCTGAAATGCCAGGACCATAAAAGCAATCGCCCTTTCATCCCGAGTTGGGCCGGTCTGTTCGGGGAATCGCTCTCCCTTATCCACAGGCTTGGCGTGGTTGCCTGCTCTTCGTACGGAGTTGTCCACAGGGAGGGCGCGGCATGGCCGTTCGGGGGAGGTGTCCGCTTCGACTGGTTGCGTGCGATCGCACCGGAAAGTCCGGAGCGGAACGGCAGGGGAGACGCACGATGCGGGCCAATGTGACTGCCCGTCACACAATCCGGGGCAATGGCATGTACATGCTCCAAACGAAGAGCGGGGCGCAACATAGCAGCACATCTCCGGTTAGCGAAACCGGGGATTCTCTGGATCCTTGCCTTCACCGACCTGTGCGGCCAGGCCCAGAGAGAGAAGAAATGCAATGCAAATCACCCGCGTCGACTGTCACACCGCAGGCGATTTTTATACGTCCCAAACGGTGGGGGACGCTTAGCACGCGACCCGCGGCTTCCGAATTCCGGGACTCTGCGGAGGCTTGGCGCAGAGTCGCGCGCGAACGGGCGGAGGCGGAGCGGATGACGTGCAGTGAGGCCGGTGGCACGGCTCCCTCTTCCGTGGCCCACCAGGCGGGATGCGTCTTCTGGGTGGATGTGCACGGGGCGGGATTCATGGAAGTAACTTCCCACTTCTGCCCGCCTGACGGGCAGGGGTTCGCTTTGTCCGCAGGGTTCGGTGCACCCTCATATCGGGGGTGGGCGAAAGGGCCACCCAACCGGTCACCAGCGGAGACGCGTGTATGGGATGGACCGGATCAGGGCCGGATGGCAGAACCGATGGCAACGCAGGGGGAAGAGAACCAGATGGGTACGCAGGAAGCGGTATCGGCTCAGGCCATGGTCGCGGAAATGCTGGCGGCAGTGAGGCGAATGCGCCTGGAGGCCGCAGTACTCATCGAGGACGTGGCGGAACTGCGGCGGACCGCTACTCCCGCTCCTGCCCCTGTCGCTCGGCCCGGAGTTCGGCGACTTCCCGCTTGAGCTGCTGATGGTCCGCGCTCAGCGCGCGGATCTCGTCTCTCAGCAACCCAAGCATCTCGGTCAGGGCATCGGCGGGTATCACCTCACCGCCGGGGCCCCCTACCGAGGCATCGCCTCGCTTGGATGCCAGGTACCAAGCGGGAGCCTCGTAGTCAGCGGGGATGTCGTGGGCCAGTTCCGGAGCGTCGGCAACGAAGCTGCCGCGTCCTTGGACCGTATAGACGAGCCCCTCGTCCCGCAGGACGTTCACGGCACTGCGGGCGGTCATGCTCGCGATGCCGAAGCGGTCTTGCAGCTCTCGGTACGAGGGAAGCTGCTCACCCGGCTTGAACCGGCCTGCCTTGATCTCGCGGCGAAGCTCGTCGGCTGCGTGCTGGTACGGCGGCCGGCGGTCGGGCTTGGCGGTGTGGGCAGGGGTCATGCCTCCAGGGTAGCCACCTCTAGCACGCCTAGCACACCGCTCTGACACTTCGTCCGCCCTCTGCCCCGCTGTCGCAGCCTGCTGCAACTTCACGACCCCGCTATCCATTCCGATTACCTCACTTGACACTGCTAGCACTGCTATGTATCAATTGCTGTGTCGCCGCACCTCAGCGGCTCACCTGACGAAAGGTTTCACCACCCCATGCCCATGACTCGTATCCCCGTCTACGTCTCCGACTCCACGAACCACATGGTCGTCACGCCTCCGGTGCCCAAGTGGAAGGACGAGGAGAACGGCATCCGTGCCACCGACCGCGAGACCGGCGCCGAGCTGGTCACCCTGACGCTCGTCGTCATGGAGGAGGGGCGGGCAGACACGATGAAGATCACCATCGCGAAGAACGCCCTGCCCAACGGACTGCACCCGGGCCGCTACGTCCGCCCGGTCAGGCTGGTCGCGACCCCGTGGGCGCGGATCTTCAACAACCAGCTCCAGGACGGTGTGGCCTACCGGTGCGAGTCCCTGGAACTGGTGGAGGCCCCGGTCATCCCCGAGGCCCCGCAGGAGATCGCGGCGTGACGAACCCGCCCGCTCTCATCTGCTCCGCTGCCAGCACGGCGTCCGACTCTCGTGGCCCCGTGCTGGCGGCGGGGCCCGCCCCTGAAAACGAAGGAATCCCCTCGTGGACGATCTAAATGGCGCCTTTGGCTACGCGCCCTACGCTGTCGGCCTCGGCCTCGCGCTCTTCTTCGTCTGGTCTCTCCTGTGGATCGTGCGCTACGTCCGTGCTGACCGCATGATGCGGGCCAGCATCCGCCAGGCCATACGGGTGCGCCGCACCTGGAAGCGCCTCGCACCGATGGCCGGTCTGTCGGTCACCGACAAGACCCCCACCATGCTCGCTCAACTGTCCGATTCGGACGGTAAGAAGCAGCACAAGCCTCGTGTCCTGATCCCGAGCCTCAAGGTCACCCCAGATCCCTTCGGGGTAATGGTGCGGGCGAACTGCCTGCCGAAGGTGAGCCTGGAAGAATTCCAGAAGGCAGCCCCCTACCTGGCCGACGCCTGGCGCTGCACACGGGTCTCAGTCCTTCCCGACGGGCCCGGACAGGTCCTGATCCGCGGTGTCAGGACGGACCCGTTGATCACCCTCACCTCCCACGTACCCACCGGCCACCCGCCGAAGGAATCCACGAAGTGGGAACTGGGCGTGGACGAGTACGGCATGCCCATCGTCGTACCGCTCAAGGACGTACCCGGTATCACCGTGGGCGGCCTGCCCGGCTACGGCAAGTCCTCGCTGACGAACCGGCTGATCTGTGACTGGGCTCCTTCGCCGGCCATCCAGTTCGTCACCCTCGACGGCAAGGTCACCCACGCACGGGAGGGCGACTACGCCGACCTGGCACAGCGGATGTTCTCCTTCTGCGGCGACGACCTGGAGGCCGCGAACAAGCTCCTCAAGCGCCTTGTCGAGCTGCGGCGGGCCCGCTCGGCCTGCATGAAGGACGTCCTGGGCGTCAAGAACATGTGGCACGTCGGCCCCTCGGAGATGTGGCCGCTGGTCGTCGTCAACATCGACGAGGCCCACACCTTCTTCCGCGACTACAAGGGCTCCGACCCGGAAACCAAACGCCTCGCCGCACTCGCGGCCGAGAACGCCCGCCTGGTTGAAGACCTCGTCAAGAAGGGCCGCGCCTTCGGCATCCTGACGATCCTGATCACGCAGAAGACCACCGGCGACGCAATCCCGACTTTCATCCGCGACGTATGCCCTGTCGGCCTGTCGTTCGCCCAGAAGACTGCCGAAGCCGCGGTGGCCGCACTCGGCGAGGACATCCGCAACTGGCCCGACGCCAACCCCATCAACCTCCAGGACCCCGCCTATGTCGGCGTCGCGGTCATGTCGGCCCAGGGCCGTCCCGGCTTCGTCCGCATCCGCACCCCCTACGTCGCCGACGAGAAGGCCGCCCGCATCGCCGAACAGACCGCGCACCTGGTCCGCGACCCCTTCAAGCTCCTGGAGAAGCTGACGGGCCACACGGTCGTGGACCTGGCCAAGAGGTCTGACGAAGACGGCCCCGAAGCCCTCGCCGCCTGAGCCCGCTCCGTCCCCGACCCCTTGGAAAGGGGGTGAAACTCCTCATGTCAGAAGACCGGATCACACAGCGCATCGTGACCGTCGTCATGGTGGTCATCGCCGGACTCGCGTTCGTGTTCTCCTTCGGCAACGTCTGGTCGCTGGCCCTGCGCCTGGGCATCCCCGCCCCGATCGCGCCGCTGATCGCGCCGATGGTGGACCTGTCCGTGGTCGGCCTCCTGGTCGCCCTCCGGTACCTGTCCCTGCGCGGCGTACCCGCCGAACACCTCAAGGCCGCGAACCGGCTGATGCACGCTTCCGGCTTCTTCACCCTCGCCCTCAACATCGCCGAACCCATCCTCGCTGGACACTACGGCCGCGCCTGCGTGGACGCCGTGGCCCCCCTGCTCCTTCTCGGCTGGGGCGCCGTCGGCCCCGCGCTCCTGCGCCACTTCCACGCCGTCACCACTCCGGCCCCGGCCACCACCCCCGTGCCGGTCCCCGAACCCGTCACGGCGCCGGAACCGGCTCAGTGTTCGGAAGACGAACCGGTCGCCGGGCCTGCATCGGAACCTGAACAACTCCCCGTAGCGGAACCGGTCCTCGCTGCCGCTCCTGCCCTCGCTCCGGCCGCTGCTCCGGCGACCGTGACCCTTCCGGCGGTCAAGGTGCCCCCGGCCATGCTCGACGCCGCCCGCGAGATCGCCGACGAACACCGGACAACTACCGGTCAGCCGATCACGCTGCCGCAGCTCAAGACCCGGCTCGGCGTCAGCCTTCCGATGGCTACCGCCGCTCACGCGGTCCTGTCGGCCTGACTCTCCCGCCGGCCTTCCGGCACCTCTCCACCCCTCGGCCCCATCCGGGCCTACCCCGCCATGCCTCCGGGCAGCACCACACCCCTTTCGTGGTGCTGCCCGGGGCATCCCCCACCAGCGGAAAGGACACCCGCCGATGCCCCGCAACCTCGACCTGCGGCACGTGATCAGCCCCGCTGTCCGGGACCTGATCGAACTGGCCAACCTCGAAGACTTCGACCGCACCCGCGATCAGATCACCCGCCTGCGCGGCTGCACCCGCCCCGTCAACCTCGTCGGCCACACTCACACCCTCAACGCCGCCACAGGAGAAACGATCCGCTCGTACTCCACCAGCGACGAGCCCACCGGACGGCTCCTGACCACCTGCGGAAACCGCCGCGCCTCCCGCTGCCCTGCCTGCTCCCGCACCTACGCCGCCGACACGTTCCACCTCGTCCGTGCCGGGCTCTGTGGCGGCAAGGACGTCCCCGAGTCCGTCCGCACTCACCCGCGCGTCTTCCTCACCCTCACGGCCCCCTCCTTCGGCCCCGTCCACAACCGCCCCACCACCACGGACAACAAGCCGCGCCCCTGCCGCTGCGGCACCCGCCACCCCGAGGACGCTCCCGAACTCGGCACGCCCCTGGCCCCCAAGTCGTACGACTACACCGGCGCCGTGCTGTGGAACGCCCACGCCGGGGCCCTGTGGGCACGCTTCACTCTCAACCTCCGCCGCGCCTTGGCCGCCCACTTCGGGATCACGCAGAAGGACATGCAGCAGGTCCTGCGCGTGTCATTCGCCAAGGTCGCCGAGTACCAGAAGCGCGGCCTGGTCCACTTCCACGCGGTCGTCCGCATCGACGGGCCCGATGGCCACACCAGCACCCCGCCGGCCTGGGCCGCTGTGGATGACCTCACCCACGCCATCCGCACCGCTGTCCCCCGCACCGCCCTCACCGTCTCCTCGGACACGGTGGGAGACCAGGAGATCCGCTGGGGCACCATGCTCGACGTGCGGGAGATCACCGCCTTGGGGGACGGCGAACTCACTGACGCGGCCGTGGCCGGGTACGTCGCCAAGTACGCCACCAAGAGCGCCGAGGACTCCGGCACCGTGGACCGCTCCTTGGTCTGCCGGACCTGTTCGGGCCGGGGGACCGTCGGGGGTCGCGTCAAGGATCTCTGCCCCGACTGCGAAGGCACCCGCCAGGCCGAACCTCTTCGGGAACTGCCCGTACACCGGCACGTCCGACAGATGATCCGCACCGCCTGGGATCTGGGCGGCCTGCCCGAGTTCGCAGACCTCAAGCTCTGCAAGTGGGCCCACATGCTCGGCTTCCGCGGCCACTTCTCCACCAAGTCCCGCGCCTACTCCACCACCCTCGGCGCACTCCGCGACATCCGCCGCGCCTGGCGCCTTGCCCAGGCTGACGCCGCCCGCGTCCGCGCCGGCCACCCCACGCCCGCCCCGGACACCGTGCTCGTCACCGAGTCCTCCTGGGCCTACCTCGCCTCCGGCTACCGCCCCGGCGAAGAACTCCTCGCCAACCAGACACGGCACGAAATCAACCAGACCCGCGCCGACAAGGAACGCGCCAAGACCGAAGGGGAGGTATGGCAGTGACCGCCGCACCGACCACCCGCATGCTGACCATGGTGGAAGCGCTGGCCGAGCTGCGCATGTCGCGGGCCGCCTTCTACCGGCTCCGCGCTCGTGGCAACGCGCCCCGCTGCCTCAAGCTCCCCAACGGACAGATCCGCATCCGCCGTGCCGACCTCGACGCGTGGTTCGAGGGCTGCGAGGTGCCCGCGTGCTGACCTTCGACGTGCAGATCTGGGGCATCCGCAAGCGCCCCGACCGCGCTGCGGCCTATCAGCTGCGCTGGCGAGTCGGCGTGCAGCCATTCTCGAAGAGCTACAAGATCAAGGCCCAAGCGGACGGCCGACGCTCCGAGCTGCTGGCAGCGCTCCGCAAGCGCGAGCAGTTCGACACCGAGACCGGCCTGCCGGCCTCCGAGGTGCAGGCGGCCCAGTCCCCCACCTGGTTCACGCACGCCCGGGAGTACGTGGCGATGAAGTGGCCGAACGCCTCGGCCAAGCACCGCGCGAGCATCGCGGACGCGCTCGCCACCGTCACACCGCGCCTGGTCAAGGACAACCGTGGTGCCCCCGCTCCCCGGGTCCTGCGAACCGCCCTCTACTCCTGGGCCTTCCGCCTCGTCCTCGACCAGGACGGCGAACTCGTGGCCCGCATCGACGCCGAGGAAGCACCCGAAGCCATCCTGGCCGCCCTCGACTGGATCGGCCGGAAGTCCGTGGACATCTCGTCCCTGAACACGCCGACGGTCGTGCGGTCCGCCCTGGACGCGCTCGCCCGCAAGATGGACGGGACCGCTGCGGCGGACAACACGGTGAACCGCAAGGTACCCGTGTTCAGCAACTGCCTGCGGTACGCCGTCGAGCTGGACCGCCTGCCCTCCCTGCCCCTGACCAAGGTGGACTGGACGGCACCCGAGACTGACGACGAGATCGACTTCCGATACGTCCCCGGCCCGGCCCTGGCCCGCAAGCTGATCGACGCCGTGGGCGAGCAGAACGACCGTGGTCGGCACCTCAAGGCGTTCTTCGGGTGCCTCTACTACGCGGCCACCCGTCCCGGCGAAGCCGTGGGTCTCCGCGAGTCGGACTTCACTCTGCCCGAGGACGGCTGGGGCCAAGTCATCCTGTCGTCCAGCTCCCCTCGCGTCGGCTCAGGCTGGACCGACTCCGGGGAGTCCTACGACTCCCGGGGCCTCAAGAAGCGCGCCCGAAAGGCCACCCGCGAGGTGCCCATTCCTCCGGACCTCGTCCGTCTGGTCCTCGAACACATCGCGGAGTTCGGCACCGCCGCCGACGGACGACTCTTCCGCGCGGCCCGTGGTGGCGGCCTTCTGAGCAAGGAGTATGGCGACATCTGGAAGGCCGCTCGCCGCTCGGCCCTCACCGATGAGGAAGCCAAGACGCCGCTTGCTGGAGTGCCGTACGGACTCCGCGCCGCTGGTGTCTCCCTCTGGCTGGAGTCCGGCGTCTCCCCGGCCGAGGTCGCCCGCCGTGCCGGCCACAGCATCGCAGTGCTGTTCCGCTTCTACGCCAAGGCCATCCGTCGCAACCAGCACCACGCCAACCGACAGATCGAACGGGCGCTCTCCGAGGCCAACGACCAGTAACACAGCGACCCACCACCCAAGGGGCGTCCTAAACACAGGGCGCCCCTTTCGCCTGCCTTAAAGAATCCACACATCTCGACCTAGGAAATCCGGGACGGGAGATTCCGCGCCTCCAGATAGGCCCTAATTCCTGCAATATCATGAAGATCTTTGTCGCGACCGACGCCTCCTGCCACAAGCCGGGACTTCCATTCCATCACCCTAAGTAGAGGCATAAACCTAACGCCTTCAACGACTTCCGCTTCCGCGATTAGCGAATCCACAGAATAGTCGAACCAGCCATCCAGAATCTCGATCGTCTCACCCATTAGACCGATACGCCGCGCCCACCCCATTGGGGCGTCCTCTGGAGTTCCGAAACTACCGGCCACTTCCCAAGCAGCACCACGCGCCACGACGTCGAGATCCCCAATTTGCCGCCTAATACCATGCACCAGCAGCGAGCCACTGCCAGCGATCAAGTAATCCTCCACAGGGAGCCCCAACGAAAATAGGTCCCGAAAGAATGGATGATCGCCAAGCATCGCCCACATCCCTAAAGAGGAGACAGTCCGAGAATGATCCTAGTGGCGCTGGCCGAAAAGAGTGCGGCCGCCACACTCACCAGGGTTCCGATCACGTAGTAGTCCCCAACCAGCTTCCCCCCTTGCCTTGCCTCTGGAGCTCGTGCGAACGACTTCGCCGCAACCACCAAGGCAGCCGCTTCAGGGCTACCAGAGACAAGAAAAGCGAAGAGGATGAACCTTTCGATCCAACCCACATGGGGCCCAACCTTCGTGAAATCATTTGTGTTCACAGGGAGGTTACCGGAGGCAATTTCCGCCTCAATCTCCTTCAGGAGCGGACGCACCGCAGGCCCAATAACAAGCTGACAGCCAAACATAGCAATCAGCAATCCTGAAACCGTAATGAGGAGCCGGCCGTCGACCACAGCCAAATATTTCATGCTGTCTTGGACAGAGCCCTCTCCTACATACAGCAGAAGAGCAACCGACGCAGCGGAACCGACGCCAGCGACGTATCGCGTCGGTGACATAGTGGGGGCTGCGAGCCAGTGGAAGTCACCAAAGATTGCAAGCCACGGCCTGCAGAAAGCGGTGATACAAACAGTCAGAATTACGACCGCTACCAGCGCAAGCCAGGCACTTTGACTTCGACTGGCAGGCAAGATGACGACGGCCGCGTACCCGGATGCGAATAGAACCGCCAACGCCGGGCGCTTCTTATACCAGGCCAAACCCGCCGGGATGGATAATGCGGCAACCAGTCCGATCACTGTGCGAGCCAACTCCACGAGACCTCCCCGAGCCTAGCCGTGCAACACCCTTGGCCTGACTGGCTGTTGAGCGTGCTCGACACCTGCCTGTGCCTCGGCAGGCTATCGCGTGTGACGCCTCACGCGGCTGCGCAGCTGGTAGCCGATCCAGGCAGGAGGTAGCACCGATCTCGGTCCACGCCTGGTCCACACACCATGATCTAAAGCAGCACACGGGCGGATCATGGTGAGACACCGCTCCACGACGAAGGGGTGCCCCTGGTCGGGACACCCCTTCTGGTCAGCGCATTCGCTGAGCTGGCGGTGGGTGTGGGATTTGAACCCACGGTGACTCGCGCCACGACGGTTTTCAAGACCGTTCCCTTAGGCCGCTCGGGCAACCCACCTGGCCGGTACAGAGTACCGGCCGGGCGGGGGTGGCGGGGGCGTCAGGAGGTCTGGGCCTTGTCGTAGGCCGCCTTGGCCTCGTTGCCGAGGTACGGGCCGTGCATGCGGTTCGGGAGGAAGTTGTAGCCGAAGCTGTTCACCGAGACCTGGGTGCCCAGGCCCGTGGTCTCGTTGAAGTCCTGGAACCAGGGGCCGCCGCTGGAGCCGCCCGTCATGTTGCAGCCCAGGCTGTGGTCCTTCGTCAGCAGGAAGTCCTTGCCGCTGTTGCCGCTGCAGTAGACCAGCTTCGTGCCGTCGTACGGGGCCGCCGCGGGGAAGCCGAAGGCGTACATCCGCTTGTTGTAGCCGCCGTTGAACAGGACGCCCTGGGCGCCGACCGTCTGGCTGAGGGTCTTTCCGTTCAGCGGCGCGACCACGGCCAGGCCCACGTCCATGTTCATGTCCTCGCTCGCCGCCCACTGGTCGGTGGCGAAGGTCTTCGTGGCCGACCACTGGCCGTACGGCGCCGAGCCGTTGTCGTAGGCGGGGACGAAGACCCAGTTCGTGTGCCAGGCGCCCTGGTACTTCACGCAGTGGCCGGCCGTCATGACCGTGCTGCCGTTGGCGCTCGTGATCGAGTTACCGGAGCAGGAGGCGGTCCGGCCGCCCATGGTGAAGAAGACGCGGCCCGAGGTCTTCACCACCGCGCCGCCGCCCGTCCAGGCCCCGCCGGCCTGCGGGAAGGCCGTCGGGGCGGCCGCGGCGGGGGTCGGCGCGATCGCGGTGGGGGCCGCGGCGGCCGCCACCGGGGTGCGGGCCGCGCCCGGGAGGGCCGTCACGTCGAGCGGGGTGGCGGCGCGCATGCGCTCCGCGGTCCAGAAGCCCTGGGTGTGCTGCTGCCGGAAGGACGCGGGGGCGTCCGCCGCGATCGAGGGGGTGGCCGCCGTCAGGGCGCCCGCGACCAGGGCACCCGCCGAGAGCAGGACGGACAACGCCGTGCGATGACGATTCACGCAGGACTCCTTCTGCCGTGCCCGGACCGGACGGATCCGGGCAGGGTGGGGGTGAAGAGCGGTCGGTGCGGATCGGCTGTGCAAGAGCGGTGCGGGGGCAACGGGGTGCGGATGCGGCGCGCATCGGTCGGAGCGCGCTCGCCGGGGCAGAGTGGCACGGCCCCGTCGCAATGTCAGCGGGGAGCATGAACGTTCGGTCGGTTCCGGCCAGGAATTGGCCAACTCCCGGCCGTTGCGCGGTCATACTGTGAGCATCACGCCCGCGTACGAGGCTCCGGCCACCACCACCCACGCGCCCAGCCCCAGCACGGCGGCCCGCCCGCCGGTACGGGCCAGCGACGGCAGGTGCACCGCACTGCCCAGTCCGAAGAGCGCCGCGGCCAGCAGCGCCTCCTGGGCGGTGTGCGCCCACTCCAGCGCTACGTCGGGCAGCACCCCGGTGGCGCGCAGCGCGGCCGCGGCCAGGAACCCGGCCACGAACAGCGGCACCAGTGCGGGCCGCCGGCCCGAGGCGGTGCGCACCCCGCGCCGCCGGGCCCGTACCGAGAAGGCCACCGCGGCCACCAGCGGGGCGAGCAGGGCCACCCGCATCAGCTTGACCAGCACCGCTTCGCCCAGCGCCTCCGGGCCCGCGGTCTGGGCGGTGGCCACCACCTGGCCGACGTCGTGCACACCGGCGCCGACCCAGCGCCCGAAGGCCGGGTCGGACAGGCCCAACGGGCCCTGGAGCAACGGGAGTACGGCGATGGCGAGGGTGCCGCACAGGGTGACCAGGGCCACCGAGGCCGCCACGTCCTCCTCGTCACTGCCCGAGACCTCGCTCACGGCGCCGATCGCGGAGGCCCCGCAGATCGAGTAGCCGGTGGCGATCAACAGCGGCTGGTCGCGCGGGAGTCCGAGGCGCCGGCCCAGCCAGATCGTGCCGAAGAAGGTGGCCGCGACCACGCCGACCACCATGGCCACCGTGGCCCAGCCCAGCCGGAGCACCTGGTCCAGGCCCAGACCGAGGCCGAGCAGGACGATGCCCACCCGCATCAGCCGCCGCCCGGCCAGCGAGAGCCCCGGGCGCGCGGCCCCGCGTACGAAGGCCCGCGAGCCGGGCAGATGCGCCACGGCGATGCCCAGGACCACCGACGCGGTCAGCATCGGCACGGCGGGGACGAGGAGGTGGAGGAGCCAGGCCACCAGGGCGCCGCCGACCGCCAGGGCCAGCCCCGGCCACGGCGTCGATGCCGGCGTCGGCGTCGGTGTTTCACGTGAAACATCTCCGACCGCCGCGCTCTGAGGGCGGTGAAGGAGCGCCATCAGTCGACGGGGAGCGTGTAGACGCGGCGGATGCTGGTGCCCAGCCGGGAGACGTCGGCTCCGTAGACGTGCACGGATATCGCCGTGCCACGACAGGAGTTGCGCACCTTGTGGATGTCCCCGGGCGGGGCGAAGCCGCAGACCTCCCCCTGGGCGTTGACCACGTCCTCGGTGGCCACCAGCCGCGCGGGACCGCTGTCGGGGCCGCCCGGGACGAGCCGGAAGCGGCGCTCGCTCTCCTCGCCCTGGTGCACCCCGGCCACGCACCACGAGACGTGGTCGTGGATACAGGTCTCCTGTCCGGGCAGCCAGACCAGCGCCACCACCGAGAAGCTGCCGTCGGACTCCGCGTGCAGCACGTGCTGCCGGTAGCGCTCCGGGTCGCCCTCCTGCTGCTCCGGGGTCAGGAGGTCGGAGGCCCCCAGGTGCGGAGCGAGCCGTTCGCCCACCAGGTAGGCGGTCAGGTCGGGGGCCAGACCCCGTTCGACGACCGTGCGGATCTCACTGACGAGGGCGGCCATCCTCGTGGTGGTGCGGGCCGGAGTGGTGGTGGTCATATCGGCAGCGTGCTGCCGTCTTCCCATCACGTCCAACGACAGTTATGACCCGAAATCCCAAGCAGCGCTTATGGATCGCTCAGCAGCCGACCCGGTTCGCGGCCGCCTGCTTGAGCGCGTCGAGCACCACGGCCGTGGCGGGGATGCGCAGATGGTCCCGGTAGACGTAGGCCGCTATGTGCCGCCGCGCGGCGGGCTGGAGCGCCCGGCCGCACACCCGGCTCAGGGAGAGGGAGGGCAGGACCAGCGCCGGCATCATCGCCACGCCCAGCCCCTGCGCGACCAGGCTCTGCACCACCAGGTTGTCGTCGGTGGCGAAGCGAATGTCGGGGACGAAGCCCAGCTCCGCGCACTCGTGCAGCAGGTTCGCCCGGCAGCGCGGGCAGCCCGCGATCCACCGCTCCTCGGCGAGATCGGCCAGCTGGACGGCGCGGCGGCGGGCCAGCGGATGCCCGGTCGGGAGGAGCACCGTCAGCTGGTCCTCCAGCAGCCTGACCTCCGCGACCTCCTCCGGGACCTCCTCGTGCAGGCCGGGATAGGTGAAGGCCAGGGTGATGTCGCACTCGCCGCGCTCCAGCCGGCGCAGCGATTCGGGAGGCTCGCCCTCCAGCAGCTCCACCTGTATGCCCGGATGGTCCTTGGCCAGGCCGCTCAGGGCCTCCGGTACGAGGGTGGCGTTGGCGCTGGGGAAGCCGCACAGCCGGACCCGGCCCGTGCGCAGCCGCGCGTACGCCCTCAGCTGGGCCTCGGCGGCGGAGAGGTTGCCGAGGATGGTCTCGGCGTGCCGGGACAGGGACTCACCGGCCTCGGTGAGCTGCATCTTGCGGCCCACGCGGGTGAACAGCGGGGTGCCGACGGCCCGTTCGAGGGCCTTCATCTGCTGGGTGATGGCGGGCTGGGTGTACCCGAGCACGCGGCCGGCCGCCGAGTACGACCCGGCGGCCACGACCGCGTGAAACGTGCGTATGTGCCGAGAATCGAACACGACCGAAGCATAAGCGGACGTTGGAGGGGCCGTGGGCACAATCCGTCCCACGGCCCCCCGCCTCACCGTCCGGCCCCTGCCGCTGCCGGTGCGCCCGCCGGCGCCGCTACTTGTCGCCGACCCGCGAGCCGAGCGTGATGTCCACGGTGGTCGGCTTGCCGCCGCGCAGGTACGTCAGCTTCACGGTGTCGCCGGGCTTGTACGTCCAGATCAGGCTGATCAGGGTCGGGCCGCTGTCGACCGGCTTGCCGCCGAAGTCGGTGATGATGTCGCCCGGCTTGAGACCGGCCTTGCCCGCCGGGCCGTTCGGGTCGACCAGCTCGTTGGCGGCCGCGCCCTGCTCGGAGATCTTGGCGCCCTCGGACTTGGCCTGGAGGTCCACGGAGACCGAGATCACCGGGTAGACCGGCTTGCCCGTCTTGATCAGCGACTCGGCCACGTTCTTGGCCTGGTTGATCGGGATGGCGAAGCCCAGGCCGATGGAGCCCGCCTGGCCGCCGCCGAAGCCGCCGTTGCCCGCGGACTGGATCGCGGAGTTGATGCCGATGACCGCGCCGCGGCCGTCGAGCAGCGGTCCGCCGGAGTTGCCCGGGTTGATCGAGGCGTCCGTCTGGAGCGCGCTCATGTACGAGTTCTTGCTGCCGGAGCCGTCCCCGGAGGCGACCGGACGGTTCTTCGCGCTGATGATGCCGGTGGTCACCGTGTTCGACAGGCCGAAGGGGGCGCCGATCGCGATGGTGGAGTCACCGACCGCGACCTTGTCGGAGTCGCCGAGCGCCAGCGGCTTGAGGCCGGCCGGCGGGGCCTTGAGCTTGAGGACGGCGACGTCGTAGCCCTGGGCGCGGCCGACCACCTCGGCGTCGTACTTCTTGCCGTCGGAGAAGATCGCGAAGAGCTTGCCGCCGTTGGCGGCCGAGGCCACCACGTGGTTGTTGGTGAGGATGTGGCCCTGCTGGTCGTAGACGAAGCCGGTGCCGGTGCCGCCCTCGCCGTCCCCGGCCGACGCCTCGATGGTGACCACGCTGGGCAGCGCGCCCGCGGCCAGGCCGGCGATGGAGCCGGCCTCGCGCTTGAGGTCCTTGGGGGTGTTGGTGGCGCTGATGGTCGTCGACCCGCTGCCGTTGTCGCTGCGCTCGGCGGCCCAGTAGCCGACGCCGCCGCCGATACCGCCCGCGAGCAGGGCCGCCACGAGCACGGCGGCGATCAGGCCGCCGCGCCCCTTGGGCTTCGGCGCGGGATAGCCGTCGCCGGCCGGGGGAGCGCCCCAGACGGGGCCCGCGGGGCCGCCCGTACCGTACGCCGGCATCGCGGGCGGCGGCGGAGGCCAGCCCTCCGCGCCGTGCGCGGCCTGGGCGTGCGGCTGCCCGTAGCCCGGGGCGGGGGCCGCAGGCGCCGGGGGAATCGGCTGGGTGGGCTCGGTGCCGGGCGCGGGCGTCGGCGGGATCTGCTGGGTCACGGCCTCACCGGCGGCGGGCGCCGCGGGCGCCGGAGCGGGCGGGGTGGCCGGGGCCGCCGGGGCCGGGGCGTCCTGCGGGGCGCCGGCCGGCCGGTGGGCGGGCGCGTGGGCCGCCGCCTGCGTCTCGGAGGCCGGAGCAGGGGGTACGGACGGGGCCGCGGGGGGTGTGGGGGCCGCGGTGCCCTCGTTCTCGTTGCTCACAGCTCTCTCTCCTCGTCACACACGCTGCAGAAAATCTGGCAATCGGTCCGACAGAACGTTCGACGTGCCGTACAAGTTCCTGAGCCAAGCCTTTCCCATGGCCCGTCAGAGCACTGTAAGCCGGACCTGTGCATCTCTCCCCACTCTTTATATCCGACATTTCGATTACGCTCGCAGGCCGGACCCCGACGCCGGGAGCCCGGTCGGTGGCACCATGACCCGGTGACCCACGCAATGCCGCGCACCATCCAGGTCGTCGCCCACCGCGGCGCCTCGGAGGACGCCCCCGAGCACACCCTGGCCGCGTACCGCAAGGCCATCGAGGACGGGGCCGACGCCCTCGAATGCGATGTCCGGCTCACGGCCGACGGCCATCTGGTCCTGGTCCACGACCGCCGGGTGAACCGCACCTCGAACGGCCGGGGCGCCGTCTCCGCCCTGGAGCTGGCCGATCTCGCGGCCCTCGACTTCGGCTCGTGGAAGGACCGGGAGGAATCGCCCGACTGGGACGCCGACCCCGAGCGCACCTCCGTGCTGACCCTGGAGCGCCTGCTGGAGCTGGTGGCGGACGCCGGCCGGCCGGTGCAGCTCGCGATCGAGACCAAGCACCCGACGCGCTGGGCCGGACAGGTGGAGGAGCGGCTGCTGCACCTGCTCAAGCGCTTCGCCCTGGACACCCCGCCCGCGGAGGGGCCCCATCCGGTCCGGGTCATGAGCTTCTCGGCGCGCTCCCTGCACCGGGTGCGGGCGGCCGCCCCGACGATCCCGACGGTGTTCCTGATGCAGTTCATCACGCCCCGGATGCGGGACGGGCGGCTGCCCGCCGGGGTGACGATCGCGGGCCCGGCGATGCGGATCGTGCGCAATCACCCGGGCTACATCCGCAAGCTCCAGGGCGCGGGCCATCCCGTTCACGTCTGGACGGTGAACGATCCGGAAGACGTTCAGCTCTGCGCGGATCTGGGCGTGGAGGCGATCATTACGAACAGACCGCGTCAGGTTCTGTCCCAACTCGGGCGCTGACATCCCTGTTTGCGCACCCGCCCCCACCATCCCTCGCGTCACAGGGTGTGCCCCGGCGCATCCGCTCCGTATACGCACGGCGTGAATGCGTCAGTGCGGTCCGACGTGGCGGTTTCCGGTCCAGGCCATTGGGGCATCCAGACCATGCGTGGGGCTAAGGAGGTTCCGGGGGTGGCGTTGGTGGTGGCACAAGAAGTGCCCACGTCGTCGTGCATGGACGTACGCCATGGTCCTGCGGGCGTGGGTGAGGCGAGGCACCGCATGCGCGAACAATTGCGCATGAGCGGAGTGGCCGAAACGGTCGTGGACGATGCCGTACTGATCCTTTCCGAACTGCTCAGCAACGCATGCCGACACGGCAGGCCACTGGGCGCGCGGGAGGTCGGGGACGGGGAGGTACGCGCCGCATGGCGTGTCGACGGAACCGGGCGGCTGACGGTCGAGGTCACGGACGGAGGCGGGCCCACGCGCCCTGTTCCTTCCACGCCCTCGGTCACCGCTCGCGGCGGCCGGGGGCTGAACATCATCAGCGCCCTCGCCCAGGACTGGGGCGTCCGGGACGGAGCGGCGGGTGAGGTCACCGTGTGGGTGGTCGTCGCCTGCGGGCCCCGGCACGACGACTTCGCTACGCGCGTCGCACCCCCGGCGATCGATTTCAGCACCGCGTTCGACGATCTGAGCACGGGGCACCGGGACTTCTGAGCTCCCGGCCGCACCCCACCGGTTCCGGCGGTACGAACGGCTAGGCTCGCGCCCAGACACGCCGTACCGCCGCAACCGGGAGACACGCACGATGGCCAAGAAGCGCCCCGCAGCCAAGTCTGCGAAGCCGCAGCTCAACAACGGTGAGATCCCCGTCGTCGGAGCCCGCGAGCCCTGCCCCTGCGGATCGGGGCGCCGCTACAAGGCATGTCACGGCGCGGCCGCCGCGCACGCGGTGACCCAGCACGTGCAGCGCCCCTTCGAGGGCCTGCCGGGCGAGTGCGACTGGGTCGCGCTGCGCGAGCTGGTGCCCGCGGCCACCGTCCCGCTCTCGCTCAAGGGCGGACTGCCCGAGGGTGTGCCCTCCGTGACGCTGGTGACCGTACTGCCCATGGCCTGGCCGGCGCTGCGCCGCGAGGACGGCTCCGTCCTGCTCGGCCTGCAGAACGAGACCTCCTCCGGGGACCTCGCCCGCGACATGGCCGACACCCTGGAGCGTGCGCTCGTAGCGGAGCCCGGAAATCCGGTTCCCGCGCGGCGGGTCCCCTCCGAGGGTCCCCGGCTCCAGGATCTTCTGGACGCCGACGGCGGTTTCGAGCCGGTTGTGCACAGCGGCTTCGAATTCTGGATTCCGGAATCCGAGGGCGGGCCGAACGCCTCCCCGGAGATCGCCGCCTCGCTGGAGCGCGCCAACGCGGCCGCCATTCCCACCGTCAAGCTGACCGGCGTGGACGCGGCCTACTGGTGCGAGACCCCGGACAAGAACCACCTGCGCTGGGTCATGCCGCACGCCGAGGAGAAGCTGCTCGACGCCCTCGCGCGGCTGCACGCGGCGGGCACCTCCTCGCTCGGCGAGGGCACGAAGCTCGTCGGCTCCTTCCGCGCCCACGGGCTGATGGTCCCGGTCTGGGACCTGCCCACCGGGGTCTCGGCGGCCGATGTCGAGAAGCCGGCGGCGGAGTTCGCGGAGCGGCTGGCCAAGGCTCTGGCCACGGATGCCCCGCTCACCGCGGAGGAGCGCCGGGCCCGCGGCGGACTCACCAACCGCCAGGTGACGCTGAGCTGACCGGACGGGTCCGGCGGGCGCGAGGAGCCGGTGACCGGAGTCACAACTCCCGCTAATCGTCTGCAAATCGGTGTCTGAATATCAGAGATCGAATTTGCGAACAGGCGATCTCTTGTTACCGTTCTTGTAGCCCGGTCGCTGGTGCATCCCCCGTCGCCAGCGACCGGGCCCTTCCATTTAGGCGGTGTTCAACCGTCTCACGGTGCCGGTGAGTTGCTCCCGGACCGCAGGAGCAGCTTCCCTTCATCATCCGGAACTGCAAACTCCGCTACGGCCGAGTAACCCTCCGGGTCCCCCACCGAGTCCTCCCTGGGCGTCTCGCACAGCCCCGGCTCGTCCCCCGCGCCCACCGCGCAGCGGATCTGCACCGTACGCCCGGCCGGACCCATCGTCGTCAGCACGGCATCGAGCGCGTGGCCACTCGTGTTCCGGTAGTAACTCCGGCCCCACGTCCGGCCTTCCGACACCAGCACGCAGGTCTGGACCTCCACCCCGTACGGAGCGGTCAGTTCCGGACCGCACCGGGAATCCGTCCGCGGCTGCTCCGCCGGACCGGGCCGCTCCAGCCCGACCGGCGCCTCCGAACGGGCCGAAGGCGCCGGGGAGGAGCCGCGGGAGGGCTCCGCGAGGCCGAGCGTCGAGAGCAGGCCGCCGCCCTTTCCGTCGTCCCGCCCCGCAAAGTCCGGCCCGGCGATCGCGCCGGCGAGCGGGAGCGACAGGATGATCAGCACACCGGCGCCGATACCGATCAGGCGGAGATTCATTCGCCGAAGATAGCGACGCGGGAATGGGGCGCGGAGATCCCCGCGCCCAATTCCCTTGGATTCCGGCCCCGCCGGCACCCGTACGAGTGATCCGGCGGACGCCGCGCGCCGTCAGTACGCCAGCCGGCTTCCGCCGCCCGACGCACCGCTGCTCGCCTCGACCAGGGCGTGCACCACCGCCTCGACCTCGGGCAGCCACGGCGCCGGCTCCCGCGGGTCCGGCTCCCGTTCCCAGCGCACCCGGCCACCGGTGGAGGCGGCGGACGGCGGCAGCAGGAGGTAGCCGCCCTCGCCGTGGAAGCGCAGCGACGAGGGCACATGATCCTTCGTGTACAGCAGTTCGCCCAGCCGTTCCAGCGAGTAGGGCGCGACCAGCAGCGCCCACCGCGTGGGCGTGGCCACGACCGGACCGAGCCGCAGCCCTTGCGCGTCCAGTCGTACGAGGGCCCGCGCGGCCGCCCCGGCCGGGAGGCTCACCGCACACGGGGCGGGCCCGCCGGTGGCCAGCAGGACGGGCGCGGCCGGCCGGTTGGCCCACCACCAGGCCACCATGCGGCGGTCGGTGGTGGCGGCCAGCAGGCCGGGATCGAAGGGGTGCGCGCCGGGGACGACGCACTCGGGATCGGGGCAGGCGCAGTGCGCGCCGTCCGCGCCGGACCGGCCGACACCGGGCAGCACGGGCCACTGCCAGGTGGTGGCGCAGGTGAGCGCCGTTTCGAGGTGGGTGGAGGGGGCGCTGTTCCGTGCCGGATCGGGCCGCAGGGACTGAAAGCGATCGCGGAGCCGCTGGAGACGCCTTCCGAGGATCTCGCGCATGAGCGCTCGTTCCTTTCCGTTGAACGCCGAGGGCCACATCACACCATGCAACCGGGGACTCACCACACGTACGGATCCGGCGGTACTGGTCCGCCGGGGGCGGGTCCACGCGGTTCGTGCAGTCTTCGTACGGGTCCATCAAACGTCCGGCGGGGGCGGAGCGCGACCCGCGCCGACTGCCGGGGCCGGCCGTCGTCACCGAGGACGACCGCCCGGGACCGGGTGGTTCCCGGTGTGCCAACTGCCCCCGGCGGACACCGAGTACGTACCCGAGCCCCTTGTGGAGCTCGTCCAGTCGACCTCAAAAACCGGCTGCTTCCAGCTTTTTCCGGCCAAGTTCTAGCCTTGGCCCGACCGTGAGTTGCCGTCTCACGGACACCAGGATTCCCACCTGGGCAATGCTGGACAGGGATCCACGTGGGCGTGTAGATGTGGATTCCTTGATGGCGGCGCAGCACGATCTGGGGGTTTGCGATGCTATTCGGCGAATCGCACCAGGTGGAAAGGCGGACGCCATGAGCGCCCCGCATCTGCCGAAAGTGGCTGGAATCGATCCCGCAGTCGACACGTCGCCGCACACTGCGACGCCCACGGCTGCCCGTACCGCGCCCGCGCCGGCCCCGCCGGCCGCCCCGGGCAGTGTCATCCAGGACCGCCTGGCGGGCATGGTCTCGGATCTCACCACCCTCCACGAGCTCACCGAGCGGCTGGCCCGGGCCGACGGCCTCGGCACCTCCCTCCAGGAGTTCCTGCGCGCCGGGGCGGCCCTCGTCGGCGCCCGGCGCGGCCTGGTCGTCCTGGAGCCCTCCGACGGGCTCGGCCCCGCCACCACCATCGGCCTCGGCCTCGGCCACGCCGAGCTCGGGCACATCGAGACCGTCCCCCGCAGCGCCACCCGCTACGGCCGCATCCTCGACGGGCTGCCCGACGCCCAGGGCGGCTCCGAATTCCTCCCCGAACCGGACGCCGCCCCCGGTACCGGAGGCTTCGCCGCCCCCGTCGACCCCCGGCACCGCGAGGTGGCCGCCCGCCTGGGCTACGCCGCCAGCTACGCCCTCCCGCTGACCGCCGAGGCCACCGGACGGCTGGGCGCCGCCGTCTGGCTCTACGACGAGCAGGCCGAGCCGAGCGACCGCCAGCGCGACCTCGCGAGGCTCTACGTACGGCACGCCGCCGAGCACCTGGCCCGGATGCTGGAGGTCGAGCGCTCCCGCGCCCGCCTGGCCACCGTCGCCGAGGAGCTGCTGCCCAGCCGGCTCCCCCGGATCCCGGGCGTGCAGCTCGCGGCCCGCCACCACACGGGGCCGCTCGGCGGGGGCGACTGGTACGACGCGCTGCCGCTGCCCGAAGGGGCCCTCGGGCTCGCCGTGGGCTCCGTCACCGGATCCGGCCCCAGCGCCGTCGCCGCCATGGGCCGGCTGCGTGCCTCGCTGCGCGCCTACGCCGTCATGGAGGGCGAGGACCCCGTAGCGGTCCTGTCCGACCTGGAGCTGCTGATGCGCCTGACCGAGCCCGCGCGCTCGGCCACCGCGCTCTTCGCCTACTGCGAGCCCGCCGGAGGGCTCCCGTCCGGCGGCCGCGGACACAAGATCGTCCTGGCCGGTGCCGGGCACGCCCCGCCGCTCCTGGTCGGCGAGCACCGCACCGAGTACGTCGAGACCTCCCTCTCCGCGCCCCTGGGGATGCTGTCCTGCTGGGAGGCGCCCAGTATGGAGATCGAACCCGCGCCCGGAGAAACGGTGCTGCTGTACACCGACGGGCTGCTGCGGCACACCGGCGACGCCATGGACCGGGCCTACGCGCGGCTCCACGCGGCCGCCGCCGGAGCCCCGCGGAGCGCCCGCGAGGACCCGGCGGCCCTGTGCGAGCACATCCTGCGGACCGTGCTCCCCGAGGGGAGGCCGGCCGACGCCCCGGAGGACATCGTGCTGCTGGCGGCGCGGTTCGAATGATCCACCGGGCCGTCCGCCCGTGACCGCGCGCACGGCCCCGGACACCCTGCTCCGTACACGCATACGATGGACGAGGTCCACACCCAGGTCCGTACCGTCGTAGCGGAGGAGAAGACGTGGCTGACGAGCTCACCCCGGAGACCCCGGAAGAAGAGCAGCCCAAGAAGACGCACAAGCAGCGCAAGAACGGTCTGTACCCGGGCGTCAGCGACGAACTCGCCGAGAACATGCGCACCGGCTGGGCCGACACCGAGCTGCACGGCCTGGAGCGGATCCCGCAGGCCGCGCACACCGCCGCCCGCCGTGCCGCCCTGTCCGAGCGCTTCCCCGGCGAGCGCCTGGTCGTGCCCGCGGGCCGCCTCAAGACCCGCTCGAACGACACCGAGTACCCCTTCCGCGCCTCGACCGAGTACGCGTACCTCACCGGCGACCAGACCGAGAACGGCGTCCTGGTCCTGGAGCCCACGGGCGCCACGGGGCACACCGCCACCGTCTACCTGCTGCCGCGCTCCGACCGGGAGAACGGCGAGTTCTGGCTGTCCGGCCAGGGCGAGCTGTGGGTCGGCCGCCGTCACTCGCTCGCCGAGGCGGAGCAGCTGCTGGGCCTGCCCGCGCAGGACGTCCGCGAGCTCGCCGCCGCGCTGACCGAGGCCGAGGGCCCCGTCCGCGCCGTCCGCGGGCACGACGCGCTGATCGAGTCCGCCCTCACCGACAAGGTGACCAAGGAGCGCGACGAGGAGCTGCGCGTCTACCTCTCCGAGGCGCGCGCCGTGAAGGACGACTTCGAGATCGGCGAGCTGCAGAAGGCCGTCGACTCCACCGTCCGCGGCTTCGAGGACGTGGTGAAGGTCCTCGACAAGGCCGAGGCCACCTCCGAGCGCTACATCGAGGGCACCTTCTTCCTGCGCGCCCGCGTCGAGGGCAACGACATCGGCTACGGCTCCATCTGCGCCGCCGGCGCCCACGCCTGCACCCTGCACTGGGTGCGCAACGACGGCGACGTCCGCTCCGGTGACCTGCTGCTGCTCGACGCCGGCGTGGAGACGCACTCCCTCTACACCGCCGACGTCACGCGCACGCTGCCGGTCAACGGCACGTACACCGACATCCAGCGCAAGATCTACGACGCGGTGTACGCCTCCCAGGAGGCCGGGATCGCCGCGGTGAAGCCCGGCGCGAAGTTCCGCGACTTCCACGACGCCTCCCAGCACGTGCTGGCCGAGAAGCTCGTGGAGTGGGGCCTGCTGGAGGGCCCGGTCGAGCGTGTCCTGGAGCTCGGCCTGCAGCGCCGCTGGACCCTGCACGGCACCGGCCACATGCTCGGCATGGACGTCCACGACTGCGCCGCCGCGCGCACCGAGGCGTACGTCGACGGGACGCTGGAGCCGGGCATGTGCCTCACGGTCGAGCCCGGTCTGTACTTCCAGGCCGACGACCTGACCGTGCCCGAGGAGTACCGCGGCATCGGCGTCCGGATCGAGGACGACATCCTCGTGACGGAGGACGGCAACCGGAACCTGTCGGCCGGGCTGCCCCGCACCTCCGACGAGGTCGAGGCGTGGATGGCGCGGCTCAAGGGCTGGCGACCGGCTCCGTAGGCGACTGCATCCGCGGACGACTGCTTCCGTGGACGACTGCTTCCGTGGACGACTGCTTCCGTGGACGGGCGGGATCCCTTGGGGGGTCCCGCCCTCCGGCGTTCTACGACACCTTGAGCAGCGCGTCGTCACGCCATTTCAGCACCTTGTCGAAGGTCACCACGGCGCCGCGGCCCGGCCGGTTGCGGAAGCGGACGTGGTCGGCGAGCTCGGCGATCAGGTGCAGGCCACGGCCGTGCTCGGCCAGGGAGGGTCTGCGGCGGGCGACCGTCGCGGGCGGGAAGCCCGGCCCGGAGTCGGTCACCTCGATACGGCAGCAGTCGCCGTCGAGATAGGCCGTGACGTGGTACGCCTCGGTCCCGTCCGGGCCCGCGCCGCACCCGCCGTGCTCCACCGCGTTCGCGCACGCCTCGGTCAGCGCCACCGAGAGATCGAAGGAGATGTCCGGGTCCACCCCCGCGGTCTCCATCGTCCCCAGCAGCAGCCGCCTGGCGAGCGACACGCTCGCGGCCTCGCGCTTCAAGTGGAGAGACCACCAGATGCTCATACCGTTACCTATTGCCGTCCGCGAGGGACCGTAAGCGTGCTGCGACCGTCCGGAACGGCATTCCGTCCTTTCGGCGGACGCCGTTCGTCCGGGCAGCGGTGTACACGGGCCGCCTCCTTGTCGACCGGCCGCGGTCGCGGTGGTCACAGCGGGTGGCGGCGGGGGCAGTGGTCGCGGCGGTCACAGAGGGGACTCAAGCGGATCTTCCGGACCTGCCGTAGGGACGGGATCAGTGCAGTGCGATGATGACCCGGCCATGTCTGACCCCCATGCGACGCACGCCGGAGCCGGTCTCCGGCTGATCCGGGCCGCGGTGTTCACCGCGGTCTGCGTCGTGCTGTCCGGAGCCGGGCACGCCCTCGCGTCCTGCGCCACCGTGCCGTGGTGGTCCCTGTGCGCCGGCTTCCTCACCGTCTTCCTGGTCGCGGCCCCGCTCGCCGGACGCCGCCGGACCCTGCCCGGCCTCGCCGCCGGACTCGCCGCCGGACAGCTCTCGCTGCACGCGCTGTTCGGCCTCGGCCAGCACGGCGCCGCGGCCGCGCAGGCCCCGGCCGGCTCCGCCGACGGCTCGCTGGCGGAGCTCGCCGCCCGGCTGGTGTGCGGGGGCAACTCCGTACCGCTCAGCCCGGCGGACGCCCGCCGCGTGCTGGAGGCCGCCGGTCTGGACCCGGCCGCGCTGGCCCAGCAGGGCGGGCAGATGGCCGTGCAGGGGCACGGCGCGCACGGGCACACCGCCGGGGCGGCCCTCGCCGTACCGGACACCGGGCTGCTCAGCCCGGGGATGCTGGCCGGCCACCTGCTGGCCGCGCTCGCCGCGGGCTGGCTGCTCAGCCGTGGGGACGCCGCGCTGTTCCGGCTCGTCGAACTGTCCCGGCTGTCCGCCGCCGGGACCACCGCCGTCCGTCCGCTGCGGGCCGCGCTGGCCTTCGTACGCGCCCTCCGCGCCGGACTCGCCACGCCCGTCCGGATCCCGCGGCCGCGCCGCCGGACCGCCGACGGGGCCGCCGTGCCCACGGGCCGGGAAGCGCTCCAGCACACGGTGATCCGCCGCGGGCCGCCCGCCGCGCTCGCCCTCGCAGCCTGACGCGGCACCCTCCTCCCCGGGACACCCGGCGGTACGGCCGGTGCCGCGAACTCCGCGCGCGCCCGTGCGCGGAGCCACCGTCACCCCTGCTCCCGTGGAGTCTCCCGCCATGAAGACCTCTCGCGTCTCCTTCGCCGCCGCCCTCGCCGCCGGCTCCGTCCTCGTCCTGTCCGGCACCGCGTTCGCGCATGTCGGCGTCCAGCCCGGCGAGGCCGCCAAGGGCGGCTACGCGACGATCAACTTCAAGGTCCCCAACGAGCGCGACAACGCCTCGACCACCCAGCTGGAGGTCAACTTCCCGGCCGACCAGCCGCTCACCTCGGTCATGCCGCAGGACGTGCCCGGCTGGACCGTGACGGTCGAGAAGAGCAAGCTCGACAAGCCCCTCACCGTGCACGGCAAGCAGATCAACGAGGCCGTCACCAAGGTCACCTGGTCCGGCGGCAAGATCGAGCCCGGCAAGTTCCAGCAGTTCCCGCTGTCGGTCGGCAAGCTGCCGGAGAACGCCGACCGGATGGTCTTCAAGTCCCTCCAGACCTACGACAACGGCGAGGTCGTCCGCTGGATCGAGGAGGCCAAGGAGGGCGCGGCCGAACCGCAGAACCCGGCTCCCGTGCTCAAGCTGACCGCCCCCCAGACCGACGACCACCACGGCGCCGCCCCGGCCGACGGGGCCAAGAACGCCGACCAGGACGGCAAGGACGGGCACGGCCACGACGAGGCGGCCGCGGACGGCTCCGACACCACCGCGCGCGTCCTCGGCATCGCCGGCATCGTCATCGGCCTCGGCGGCGTCGCCTTCGGTATCGCCTCCCGCCGCCGCTCCGCCTGACACACCCCTCCCCGACACACCCCGATCCCAGGGACATCCCTCCATGCGCACCACACGTGTGACGGTCGCCGCGCTCCTCGCCGCGGCCGTCCTCACCCTCACCGCCTGCGGCACCGATCCCGCGCCGAGCAGCGGGGTCACCCAGATCGCGGGCGGCCAGGACAAGACCAAGGCCGCGACCGTTCTGGACCGCCCCTTCACCAAGCCGGAGCTCGTCCTCACGGACACCACCGGCAAGCCCTGGAACCTGCGCGAGCAGACCAAGGGCCGGCCGACGCTCATCTACTTCGGCTACACCAACTGCCCGGACGTGTGCCCGCTGACGATGAGCAACATCGCCGTCGCCAAGAAGGCGCTCCCGGCGGCCGACCGGGACAACCTCCAGGTCGTCTTCGTCACCACCGACCCCGAACGGGACACCCCCGAGTCCCTCGGCGCGTGGCTCAAGGCCCAGGACCCGGCGTTCGTCGGACTCACCGGGGACTTCGCCACCATCCAGGCCGCCGCCCGCGCGCTGGGCATCGGCATCGACCCGGCGAAGAAGGAGGCCGACGGCAGCGTCGTCTCCATGCACGGCGCGCAGGTCATCGCGTTCTCGCCCAAGACCGACGAGGGCTACGTCCTCTACGGCGAGGGCACGACCGTCGACAACTACACCAAGGACCTGCCGAAGCTCATCAAGGGGGAGAACCCGTGAACACCCGCACCCTCCGCACCCTGGCCGCCGCCCTCTCCCTGACGGCAGCGCTCGCCATATCCGGCTGCTCCGGCAAGAGCGAGCCCGCGATGAGCGTCAGCGGCGCCTTCATGCCCCAGCCGGTGAGCGACAAGATGGCCGGCGGGTTCATGGTCATCAAGAACGGCTCCGACTCCGCCGACAAGCTCACGGGCGCCTCCTCCCCGCTCTCCGACGATCTCCAGATCCACGAGACCAAGGACCAGAAGATGCAGCAGGTCCAAGCGATGGACGTGCCCGCGAACGGCGAGCTCCGGCTGGAGCGCGGCGGCAACCACATCATGTTCATGGGGCTCAAGAACACGCCGCAGGTCGGGGACAAGGTCACCGTCGAGCTCCGGTTCGAGAAGGCCGGCCCGGTCAAGGTCGAGCTGGACGTGAAGGAACGCACGTACAACGCGCAGACCCCGACATCCACGGCTGGCAACGGCCACTGACGGACCGAGGAACCGACACGCCATGACGGCCACCGCCCCCGCACCCTCCGCGGCCCGCGTCCGCGCCACGGCCCTGCTGCCGCGGCTCGCGCTGGTCCTCGCAGCCCTGCTGGCAACCCTGTTCACCGCGGCCTCCCCGGCCGCGGCGCACGCCGCACTCACCGCGAGCGACCCCACGGACGGGGCGGTGGTCGCCACGGCGCCCGCCCAGGTCACCCTCTCCTTCTCGGAGCAGGTGGCGATGGGCGACGACTCCATCCGCGTCCTCGACCCGCAGGGCAGGCGGGTGGACACCGGCGAGCTGCGCGACATGTGCAGCGGGAACACCGTCCGCTACGGCACCGCCCTGCACACCGGTCTGCCCGACGGCACCTACACCGTCGCCTGGCAGGCCGTCTCCGCCGACAGCCACCCCATCTCCGGCGCCTTCACCTTTTCCATCGGCGCGCCCTCGGCCACCGATGTCACCCTGCCCACCGCCCAGGCGGGGGGCGGCCCGGTGGGCATCGCCTACGGGATCGCCCGGTACGCCGCCTACGCCGGGTTCACCGTCCTGGTGGGCGGGGCGGCCTTCATCCTGCTGTGCTGGCGCCGGGGTGCCGCCGAGCGCCCGCTCCAGAAGCTGGTCGTACGGGCGTGGGTCACCCTGACCGCCGCCACCCTCGTGATGCTGATGCTGCGGACGCCGTACACCGGGTCCGGCCGGTTCGGCGACGCGTTCGACCTGGACGGGCTCCGGGCGGTCCTGGAGACCAAGACGGGCGCCTCGCTGGTCTCGCGGCTGCTCCTGCTGGGCGCCGCCGCGCTCTTCCTCGCGGTCCTCTTCGGCGTGTACGCGCGCCGCTTCCAGGAGACCGAGGCCGACGGGGGCGCCGAGGAGGCCAAGGAGACCGGTGACCTCACCTTCGGTCTGGTCATCGGCGGGGCCGTCGTCTCCGGCGGCATCGCCGCCACCTGGGCGCTCGCCGAGCACGCCTCCACCGGGATCCAGCCGGGCATCGCCATGCCGGCCGACGTCCTGCACCTGATGGCCGTCGCCACCTGGCTCGGCGGGCTGGCCGCCCTGCTGGTCGCCCTGTACAAGGTGCCCGGGATCGAGCGCGCGGCCGTCCGGCGCTTCTCCACCGTCGCCTTCGTCAGCGTGGCGGTGCTGGCCGTGACCGGGGTCTACCAGGCGTGGCGCCAGGTGGGCAGCTGGTCCGCGCTCACCGGCACGGACTACGGGCGGCTGCTCCTGGTGAAGGTCGCCCTGGTCGCCGTCCTCCTCGGGATCGCCTTCCTCTCGCGGCGATGGACCGCACGGCTGGCGGAGGCGGGCGATGTTTCACGTGAAACGGAGGCAGGGGTCACCGCCACGGCTGATGTTTCACGTGAAACAGAGGTCGAGGTGACCGCCGCGGGCGGTGTTTCACGTGAAACATCGGCGGTCACCGTCGCCGAGGACCCGGACCCCCGGCGGGCCGCCCAGCTCGCCCGGCAGCGGGCCGCCCGCGAGAACGCCCGGGAGAAGCGGGTCCGTGACGCGGACCCGGGACGGACCGGGCTGCGCCGTTCCGTCCTCGCGGAGACGGCGGTCGCCGTGGTCCTGCTCGTCGTGACCACGGTGCTCACGAGCACCGAGCCCGGCCGCACGGTGGAGAAGGAGGCCGGGAACACGGCGGGCTCCACGGCGGTCCCGGCCCGCGCCGTCAAGATCACCCTGCCCTTCGACACCGGCGGCCCGAACGGCAAGGGCTCCGTCCGGCTCGAACTCGACCCGGGCCGGGTAGGGGCGAACACCCTGCACCTGTGGGCCGAGTCCGGTGACGGCAAGCCCCTCGACCTGCCGGAGATCAAGGTCTCCTTCACCCTCGCGGCCAAGGACATCGGGCCGCTGCCGGTCGCCCCCGACCGCGCGGCCCCGGGACACTGGACCGCGTCGGGGGTCCAGCTGCCGCTCGCCGGGGAGTGGCGTATCGACGTGACCGTCCGCACCTCCGACATCGACCAGACCACCGTCCAGAAGAACGTGAAGATCGGCTGACCCGCGTGACCGAGAGCACCCCCGACATCGAGATCTCCCGACGCAGGCTGCTGGGCACCGTCGGCGCGGCCGGCGCCGCCGGGCTCGCCCTCGGCGGCGCGAGCGGTGCCCTCGCGCACGCGGCCCTCACCGACTCCGGCGGCGGATCGGCCTCCGGGGCGGCGGGCAGCCTGTCCTCCCTCGGCGCCACCCGGGTCGCCTTCGAGGGAGAGCACCAGGCGGGCATCACCACCCCGCTCCAGGCCAAGGGCCATCTCGTCGCCTTCGACCTGGCGGCGGGGGCGGGCCGTACGGAGGCGGCCGCGCTGCTGCGCCGCTGGTCCGACATCGCCCGGCGGCTGATGGCCGGGGAGAGCGCCCCGGACGCCGACAGCGGGATCGCCCTGGACGCCGGACCGTCCTCCCTGACGGTCACCTTCGGCTTCGGTCACTCCTTCTTCGAACGCACCGGCCTCACGGCCCGCCGCCCGGCGGCCCTGGACCCGCTGCCGGACTTCTCCTCCGACCGGCTCGACGACCGGCGCAGCAACGGCGACCTGTGGGTGCAGATCGGCGCGAACGACGGGCTCGTCGCCTTCCACGCGCTGCGCGCCGTCCAGAAGGCCGCGGGCGAGGCCGCCCGGATCCGCTGGCAGATGAACGGCTTCAACCGCTCCCCCGGCGCCACCAGCACCCCGATGACCGCCCGCAACCTGATGGGCCAGGTCGACGGCACCGGCAACCCGAAGCCGTCGGAGCCCGACTTCGACCGGCGGATCTTCGTACCCGGTACGGGGCCCGGCCCCGCCGAGCACGCCTGGATGGCCGGGGGCTCCTACGCCGTCATACGGCGCATCCGGATGCTGCTCGACGACTGGGACAAGCAGTCCCTGGCCCAGCAGGAGCAGGTCATCGGCCGGACCAAGGCCACCGGGGCCCCGCTGACCGGCGGCACCGAGACCACCGAGCCGGCCCTCGACAAGCTCGGCGCGGACGGCAAGCCGGTCATCGCGTCCAACGCCCACGCCCGGATCTCCGCCCCCGAGCAGAACGGCGGGGCCGCCATGCTGCGCCGCCCCTTCTCCTTCCACGACGGCATCGGGCCCGACGGCACTCCCGACGCCGGGCTCCTCTTCGTCTGCTGGCAGGCGGACCCGCTGCGCGGTTTCGTGCCCGTCCAGCGCAAGCTCGACCGCGGCGACGCGCTGTCGGCCTTCATCCGGCACGAGTCCAGCGGCCTGTACGCGGTGCCGCCCGGACCGCGTGCCGGGGAGTACGTGGGGCAGCGGCTGCTCGAAGGGTGAACAGCAGCCCGGCGGGCGGCACCCCGGCATTAGGCTGATCGCATGTCAGCCACCCGCTTCACGTATCTCGGTCCCGAGGGCACGTTCACCGAGGCCGCCCTGCGCACGCTGCCGGAGGCCGCGACCCGGGAGCTCGTCCCGATGGTGTCGGTCCCGGCCGCCCTGGACGCCGTACGGGCGGGGGAGGCGGCGGCCGCGCTGGTCCCGATCGAGAACTCCGTGGAGGGCGGGGTCACCGCCACCCTGGACGAGCTGGCCTCGGGCGAACCGCTGATGATCTACCGCGAGGTGCTGCTGCCCATCGCGTTCGCCCTGCTCGTCCGCCCGGGGACCGCCCTGTCGGACGTCAAGACGGTGACCGGGCACCCGGTGGCGCAGCCCCAGGTACGCAACTGGCTGCGGGCGCATCTGCCCGACGCGGTGTGGGAGTCGGCCGCCTCGAACGCCGACGGCGCCCGGCTGGTCCAGGAGGGCCGCTTCGACGCCGCCTTCGCGGGCGAGTTCGCCGCCGCCACCTACGGGCTGGTCCCACTGGTCACGGAGATCCACGACGCGGAGAACGCCGAGACCCGGTTCGTCCTGGTCGGACGCCCGGCCCGGCCGGCCGCGCCGACGGGGGCGGACAAGACCTCCGTGGTGCTGTGGCTCGGCGACGACCACCCCGGTGCGCTGCTGGAACTGCTCCAGGAGTTCGCGGTGCGCGGGGTGAACCTGATGCTGATCCAGTCCCGGCCCACCGGGCAGGGCATCGGCAACTACTGCTTCGCCGTCGACGCCGAGGGCCATATCTCGGACCGGCGGGTCAGTGAAGCACTGATGGGCCTCAAGCGCACCTGCCCCCAGGTCCGCTTCCTCGGTTCGTACCCGCGGGCCGGTGTCGCGCAGAGTGACGTGCGGGCTCCGCGGGCCGGTACCTCCGACGGCGATTTCACGGCAGCCTCCGACTGGCTGGCACGCTGCCTCGACGGCCGGGCCTAGGCTTCGTCCACTGTCCACAGAGTTATCCACAGGCCGAGAAGGAAACCTGGGGACAAGTCGACACGGCAACCCGACAAGGTCGACAAATCGGCCAGGTGGCCCAGGTTTCGCGCTGGCAAGCGGTGGGTGAACGCTGTCACCCCCGCATCGCCGATCAACTCTTTGGAGCGAGCCTTTCCCACCCGAATGAGTGTGTGAGGGTGGTTTGAACCCTGATTCGACCCGGCGGACCACCGATCAGGAATGATCTATTCCTGTATCCACAGAGGAAGCGCACAGCCTGTGGATAAGCTGCGGGTGGGGACAATTCCTGTGGACAAGAACCCCCTCCCGCCCTGCTCAGGACGGGCCGGAGCCGTCGGCATTGTGCCCCTTTCCGGGGAATGGCACCGCTTTTATTGACGGGCCGGCAAGGGCCACTTCCGGTCAACGATCAAGACTTATGCATTCGTTGCAATTGCGACATAGCGACACGCAGCGTGATATCGGTGTGATCCGATCAGGCCCCGCCCGGTAGCCTGGAGGGGTGATTGACCTCCGGCTGCTCCGTGAAGACCCTGACCGTGTCCGCGCCTCGCAGCGCGCCCGTGGAGAGGACGTCGAGCTCGTCGATGCCCTGCTCTCCGCCGACGAGCGCCGCAGGTCCTCCGGCATGCGCTTCGACGAACTGCGCAACGAGCAGAAGTCGCTCGGCAAGCTCATCCCGAAGGCGTCCCCCGAGGAGCGGGCCGAGCTGCTGAAGAAGGCCGAGCAGCTCAAGCAGGACGTCAAGGCGGCCGAGGCCGAGCAGAACGAGGCCGACGAGGCCGCCAAGAAGCTCCTCCTCCAGCTCGGCAACATCGTGCACGAGGACGTCCCGGTCGGCGGCGAGGAGGACTTCACCGTCCTGGAGACGCACGGCACCGTCCGCGACTTCGCGGCCGAGGGCTTCGAGCCCCGGGACCACCTGGAGCTCGGCGAGCTGCTGGGCGCCATCGACGTCGAGCGCGGCGCGAAGGTCTCGGGCTCGCGCTTCTACTACCTGACGGGTGTCGGCGCCCTGCTGGAACTGGCGCTGGTCAACGCCGCCATCGCCCAGGCCACCGAGGCCGGCTTCATCCCGATGCTGACCCCGGCGCTGGTCCGCCCGCGCGCCATGGAGGGCACCGGCTTCCTCGGCCAGGCCGCGGAGAACGTGTACCACCTGGAGAAGGACGACTACTACCTGGTCGGCACCTCCGAGGTCCCGCTCGCCGCCTACCACATGGACGAGATCCTGGAGGGCGACCAGCTGCCGCTGCGGTACGCGGGCTTCTCCCCGTGCTTCCGCCGCGAGGCCGGCACGTACGGCAAGGACACCCGCGGCATCTTCCGCGTCCACCAGTTCGACAAGGTCGAGATGTTCTCGTACGTCGCGCCGGAGGACGCCGAGGCCGAGCACCAGCGGCTCCTGGAGTGGGAGAAGCAGTGGCTGAACAGCCTGGAGCTGCCTTTCCAGGTGATCGACGTCGCCACCGGTGACCTCGGGTCCTCCGCCTCGCGCAAGTTCGACTGCGAGGCGTGGATCCCGACCCAGGGCAAGTACCGCGAGCTGACCTCCGCCTCGAACTGCGACAGCTTCCAGGCCCGCCGCCTGTCGGTGCGCTACCGGGACGGCAAGAAGACCCAGCCGCTGGCGACGCTCAACGGCACCCTGTGCGCCGTGCCCCGCACCATCGTCGCACTCCTGGAGAACCACCAGCTGCCCGACGGCTCGGTCCGGGTGCCCCAGGCGCTCCGCCCGTACCTCGGCGGCCGCGAGGTGCTGGAGCCGATCGCCAAGTGAGCCCGGCACCGTTCCCCTACAAGCTCGTCGCCACCGATCTGGACGGCACGCTGCTGCGCGGCGACGACACCGTCTCGGAACGCACCCGTGAAGCGCTCGTCGCGGCCACCGCGGCGGGCGCGGCGCACATCGTCGTCACCGGCCGTGCCGTGCCGTGGACGCGGCATGTGCTGGACGATCTCGGCTACAAGGGGATCGCCGTCTGCGGGCAGGGCGCCCAGGTCTACGACGCGGGTGCCCACCGGCTGCTGACCTCGGTGACCCTGGACCGGCAGCTGGCCGGTCTGGCGCTGTCCAAGCTGGAGGCCGAGGTCGGTCCGCTGGCCCTGGCGGCCAGCCGGGACGGGGTGGACGGCGAGGTCCTCTTCGGTCCCGGGTACCGGGTGCAGGAGGGCCTGCCGGCCCTCTACCTGGAGGACACCGCGGCCGTGTGGACGGCTCCGCTCAACAAGCTCTACATCCAGCACCCGGAGCTGGACGACGACGCCCTCGTCGACGTGGCCCGGCAGACCGTGGGCAACCTGGTCGACGTGGTCATGGCCGGCCAGGGCATCGTCGAGATACTGCCGCTGGGGCTGACGAAGGCCACCGGCCTGTCGCTGGCGGCCCGCCGGCTCGGGGTGAAGGCGGCGGACACCATCGCCTTCGGCGACATGCCCAACGACATCCCGATGTTCGGCTGGGCGGCGCACGGTGTGGCCATGGCCAATGCCCACGCGGAGCTCAAGACGGTGGCCGACGAGGTGACGACCTCCAACGAGGAGGACGGCATCGCCGTGGTGCTGGAACGTCTGCTGGGCGCCGCGTAGCACGGCCCGTAGAAGGGCCCGTAGAACGACACTTAGAACGGCCCGTTCGGACGGACGAGAGGTCCGGGGCAGCCCGCGCCGCCAGGCGCGCTCGAAGTGGCTGCCCCGGACCTTTTGTTGCTCCCCGCACTCGTCACTCTGCCCCGGCGGGGGGACCCGTACCAGCGAATTTCCCCGCATCAGCCGTGAAACAGCTCATGTTTCACGTGAAACAACGTGGCGGGTGAGCGGCCACGAGAGGAGTCCGACGGAGACCGCGATCGCGTGGCCCAGGTCGGTGAAGGTGCCGCCGGTGGCGAGGGGGAGTCCGAAGAAGGCCAGGACCCCTGCCAGGTAGAACCACTTCCAGGGGCTGGGGAGCCGGTAGGTGAGGACTCCGATGGAAGCCGCCAGGCCGTAGCTGACGCCGATGTCGACCACATGGGTCATGCTGCGCGGGGCCCGGTGGTCCCGGATGGCCGTCAGGAGGACCTGCTGGCTGATCAGCGTGGCGACGACATGGGCGCTGGCCACGATCACGAGCCAGCGCAGGGTGCCGAGCCAGCGTTCCACGGGGGCGTGGAAGAGCTCGAAGAGCACGGCGTAGAGGGCCAGGGAGGCCGGGTTCTCGATCCAGAACGCGCTGCTGAGGAGCGCCCGGACGGGGTGCTGGACGAGCTGGTGGATATTGCTGCTGTTGCGGTGGAGCAGGACCCGTTCGGTCTGTTCGGGCGCGATCACGACGACCAGGCTCGTCACGGCGATGACCAGCAGCCAGAGGTGCGTTCCGGGCGAGGAACGTATCCAGGACCGCAGGGGCCTGGACGGCTCCGGGTCGGGGTGCTCGATCATGCACCGATGATGACCCGCGAAGCTGTGCCCCGCCCGGCCGGTGGGCCGGGCGGGGCACGGTGTACGGGGCTCCCCGCGACGGTGCCGCGGGGAGCGTTCTACTCCTCGCCGGCCAGGGTGAGGCGGCGCAGCTTCTGGCCCGCGTAGACGGTGGCTCCGACGGTGACAGCGACGAGCAGGGAGACGGCGGTGGGCAGGCCCACGCTCGCGTCGACGTACCCCTCCCCGGCGACCTTCTCCGCGAGGGCCAGGGACCACTGCTGCACGCTGAGGGTCTTGGCACCGGAGACCAGGCTGCCGAAGAGCGACTCCCAGATGAGGGCGTAGACCAGGCCGAAGACCACCGCGTGCCGGCTGACGGTGCCCAGCAGCAGGAACAGCGCGCTGTAGGCGATCGAGGCGACGAGGGCGGCGATCGTGTAGGCGACGGCGATCTGCTGGCCGTTGCCGTTGAGGATGAACCCGGCGATGAGCGTCGGGATCGCGGAGAAGGCCATGGTGACGGCGATCGCCACGAAGAGCTTGGTCATGATGATCGTCGGGCGCTTCACCGGCTTGGCGAGCAGGTAGACGATCGAGCCGTCGTCGATCTCGGGCCCGATGGCTCCGGTACCGGCGATGACACCGATCAGCGGCACCATCGTGGCCAGCGCGAAGCCTCCGAGGAGGTCCGCGGCGACCTTGTCGTCGACGCCGACGAAGGCCCGGACGACGAGCGAGATGACGATCAGCAGGGCGGGCAGGATGAAGAGGATCAGCGCGCGGCGCCGGCCCAGCAGGGCCCGGTAGGTGAGCCGGGCGACGGTGGGTTCGTACATGGGTGCCAGCTCCTTTCAGGCCGTGACGAGGTAGGAGAAGACGGATTCGAGGGATTCGTCGGAGGGCGAGACCGTCAGCAGCCGGATGCCGTTGCGGCGGGCCACGACGGGCAGCAGCTCGGTGAACCGGCCGAAGTCGACGGCCTGGATGCGCAGCGCCCCCTCCTTCAGGTCCACCTCGATACCGGCCGTGGACGGGTCCGCGATCAGGGCCGCGGCGAGGGCCCGGTCGTCGGAGGAGCGCACCAGGTAGCGGTGCGGGCGGTCCGTCATCAGGCGGCGGATCTTGCGGAAGTCGCCGGAGGCGGCGTGCCGTCCGGCCACGACCACCTCGATGTGCGAGGCGAGCTGCTCGACCTCCTCCAGGATGTGGGAGGAGAACAGGACGGTGCGCCCCTCGTCGCCCATGCGCCGCAGCAGGTCCATCAGCTGCATGCGCTGGCGGGGGTCCATGCCGTTGAACGGCTCGTCCAGCAGGAGTACGGACGGGTTGTGGACCAGGGCGGAGGCCATCTTCACGCGCTGGCGCATGCCCTTGGAGTACGTGGAGATCTTGCGGTCCTGCGCGTACTCCATCTCGACGGTGGCGAGCGCGCGCTGGGCGGCCGCGTCGTCGAGGCCGTGCAGCTCGGCGTTGGCGACGACGAACTCGCGGCCGGTGAGGAAGTCGTACATCGCCTCGCGCTCGGGCACGACGCCGACCTGCGTGTAGACCTGCTCGTTGCGCCAGATCGGGGCGCCGTCGAGGGTGACCGTGCCGGTGGAGGGGGCGAGGAAGCCGCCCATCATGTTGATGAGGGTGGACTTGCCCGCGCCGTTGGGGCCCAGCAGGCCCGTCACGCCGGGGCCGATGGTCATGGTCACGTCGTTGACGGCGACGACGTTGCCGAACCAGCGGGAGACGTGGTCGATCTCGATGGTGGTCACAGCCCGGCCTTCCGGTAGCGGGCCATCAGGGCGGCGTAGGAGCCGGCGATCAGGCCGAGGACGACGAGCAGGTACACGAGGCCGGTACCGGTGGAGGGGGCCTCCCCACCGGGGAAGGCGGTGGTGGCGCCGAGGAAGGCGCTCTGGACCCCGTCGATCAGGGTGACCGGCGAGAACAGGCCCATCCACTCGATGGCCTCGGGGTTGCCGGTGTTGTAGGCGATGCCCTGCACTGCGGTGACCGCGCCGAAGGGGATGAGGAGTACGGCGATGATGGCGGCGACACCGAAGCCGCGGCGCGGGGTGAGCGCGGCCATCACCAGGCCGATCCCGGAGAAGAGCAGCGACAGGAGCAGCACCGACACGAGTCCCTGCCCGAATCCCTTGGTCTGGTCGGAGAAGTCGAACTTGGCCAGGAGCGAGCCGATCCACATGATCAGCAGCGGGGTGGCGGTGAGGATGAACATGGCCGAGGCCATGGCCGCGTACTTGGCCACCACGTAGTCGACGCGCTCGATGGGCCGCGAGAAGTACAGCGGCACCGTCTTGAAGCGCAGGTCCCGCGAGACGGACTGCGGTGCCTGCGAGGCGACGTAGAGGCCGATGATCACCTGGGTGGTCAGGGCGTACGTCGTGTACTTGATCGGCAGGTCGGAGGAGCCCGGGACCGCGATGGCCACCGCCACGATGATCAGTGCGGGGACACACATCACCGCGAAGAGGATCATCGGGAGGACCTTGGACTTGGCGGAGCGGCCGAGTCCGTAGGCGCCGCGCAGGGACTGCGAGAACAGCGACTTGCGGGCGTAGGCGCGGCCGAGCCGCGGTCCGTCGTAGGACCGGTAGCCGATGTTGTGGATCTGCGTGGACGATTCATGCGCCATCGGAACCGGCTCCCTTCTGCTGGGCGGTGTGCGCGGAGGGGTCGTTGTCGCGGAAGACCTCCGCGATGTGGTGGCGGCGCTGTTCCATGCGGACCAGGCCGAGGCCGAGCTCCGCGACGGTGTCGCGGATGGTGTCGTACGTCTCCTCGCCGGCGGCCTCGACCAGCAGGATGTGGCCGGCGCCGGGCAGGCCCTGCTCGGTGCCCAGGTGCAGGCTGAGGCCCGCCTCGGTGAGCGCCTTGCGCAGGGAGGCGCTGCCGTCCGGGTGGGCGTCGGAGTCGGTGACCTCGACCGCGAGGGTCGCCGTGGTCTGGGTGAAGTCGCTGGTGGAGCTGGAGCGCAGCAGCTTGCCGCCGTCGACGACGACCACGTGGTCGCAGGTCCGCTCCAGCTCGCCGAGCAGGTGGGAGGTGACCAGGACGGAGATGCCGAAGTCCGTGTAGACGCGGCGGATCAGGCCGAGCATCTCGTCGCGGCCGACGGGGTCCAGGCCGTTGGTCGGCTCGTCGAGCAGGACCAGCTGGGGGTCGTGCACGAGCGCCTGGGCCAGCTTGACGCGCTGCTTCATGCCGGTGGAGTAGCCGCCGATGGGGCGGTAGCGCTCCTCGTACAGCCCGACATGGCGCAGGGTGTCGGCGGTGCGCTCGCGGGCGGCGCTCGGCGACAGGCCCGACATGCGCGCCATGTGGACGACGAACTCGGTGGCCGAGACGTCGGGCGGCAGGCAGTCGTGCTCGGGCATGTAGCCGACGCGCTCGCGGATGGCACCGCCGTGCGTGGCGACGTCGAGGCCGAGCACGGCGGCGCTGCCTTCGGTGGCGGGGGACAGTCCCAGCAGAATCTTGATCAGCGTGGACTTGCCGGCTCCGTTGGCGCCCACGAGGCCGGTCACGCCGGGCCCGATGTCCAGGGAGAGCCGGTCGATGGCGGTCACTCGGGGGTACCGCTTGCTCAGGCTTTCGGTCGCGATGACAGTCACAGGAGCGACGTTAGTGGGGCGGCGCGAGCGAAACGTCAGACCTGGAGCTGGATCCGGTCTCCGCCTTCAGGCGTACATGCCGGTACCGAAGGCTGATGTGACCCGGACAAGTTTGTCCACAGGTCCGTGCACGGCCCTTGACGTGATCTCCGGCCATTGTCACATTCATCAGTGTCAACGTGACGGGCGCGTACGGATCTACGGAGGGGCGGGCTGGGATGGCTGGCGACCTGAGCGGGTTCAGAGAGGTGCAGCGCCTCGCGTACGAGTGCGCCGAGGCGGTCGCGGCCCAGCTGCGGCCCGGGGTGACCGAGCGCGAGGCGGCGCGGATGCAGCGCCGGTGGCTGCGCGAACGCGGCGTACGGGACTGGTTCCACCTGCCGTTCGCGTGGTTCGGGGACCGCACCGCCTTCGTCGGCTTCCGGATCCCCCTGCAGTTCTTCCCGACCGACCGGAGACTGGAGCCGGGGATGCCGTTCATCCTCGACATGGCGCCCATATACAAGGGGTACTCGGCCGACATCGGCTACTCGGGCAGCCTCGGGCTCAATCCCGTGCAGGACCGGCTGATGTCCGATCTGCGGGAGCACCGCTCGCTGATCCTGGAGCAGGTGCGGGAGGGCCGCTCCCTGCGCGGGATCTACGAGAACGTGGAGCGGCTGATGAACCGGCAGGGGTACGCCAACCGGCACCGGGCCTACCCCTTCGGCGTCATCGCCCACAAGATCGACCGGGTGAAGGAGCGGCGCTGGGCGCCGACCGCGTTCGGATTCGGTACACGGTCCCTCCGGGGGCTGGCCGGGGACGCCCTGCACGGGCACCGTGAGGGGTGGTCCCCGCTGTGGAGTCCGTACCACTTCTCCGACCACCCGCCGCAGCCCGGTCTGTGGGCGGTGGAACCGCATCTGGGGTTCCGGGGGACCGGCGCGAAGTTCGAGGAGATCCTCGTCGTCACCGACTCGCGTGACCCCGGGGAGAGTGCGTTCTGGCTGGACGACGATCTGCCGCACGTGCGGCGCTGGGCGGAGGAGAGGGCAGCATGAGCGAAGTGACGGGAACGGGCGGGGAAGCGGCGGCGGGTCCGGCCGGCGCGCGCGAGCGGTGGGTGCGGACCGGCGGGATCGAGCTGTGCGTCGCCGAGCTCGGCGACCCGGACCGCCCGACCGTGGTCCTGGTGCACGGCTACCCGGACAGCAAGGAGGTGTGGTCGGAGGTCGCCGAGCGGCTGGCGTCCCGCTTCCATGTGGTGCTCTACGACGTACGCGGCCACGGGCGCTCCACCGCGCCGAAACCGCTGCGCGGCGGGTTCACCCTGGAGAAGCTGACCGACGACTTCCTCGCGGTGGCGGACGCGGTCAGCCCGGACCGGCCGGTGCACCTGGTCGGCCACGACTGGGGCTCCGTACAGGGCTGGGAGTTCGCGACGGTCGCCCGCACCGAGGGCCGGATCGCCTCCTTCACCTCGATGTCGGGGCCCTCCCTGGACCACTTCGGCCACTGGATCAAGAAGCGGATGGCGCGGCCCACCCCGCGCGCCGCCGCGCAGCTCCTCGGCCAGGGCGCGAAGTCCTGGTACGTCTACCTGCTGCACACCCCGGCGCTGCCCGAGCTCGCGTGGCGCGGGCCGCTCGGCAAGCGGTGGCCCGGGATGCTCCAGCGCGTCGAGCAGGTCCCGCCCGGCCCCCACCCGACGTCCTCCCTGGCCTCGGACGCGGCGAACGGCGCCTGGCTGTACCGGGACAACATCCGCCCGAGGCTGCGCAGGCCGCGCCCCGACGCGTTCGCGCACGTACCCGTGCAGCTGATCACGCCCACCGGGGACGCGTTCCTGTCGGAGCGGCTGTACGACGGGCTGGAGCACTGGGCGCCCGACCTGCTGCGGCGGACCCTGCCCGCGAAGCACTGGGTGCCCCGGACCCGGCCCGACCAACTGGCCTCCTGGATCACCGAGTTCGTCACGGCCCGGGAGGAGCCGGCGCTGCGGGCGCCCGAGCGGAAGCCCCCGGCCCGGTACGCCGCCCGCTTCGGCGGCCAGCTGGTCCTGGTCACCGGGGCCGCCAGCGGCATCGGCCGGGCCACCGCCTTCGCCTTCGCCGAGGCGGGGGCGCGGGTGGTCGTCGTCGACCGGAACGCCGGGGGCGCGGAGCGCACGGCCGAGATGGCCCGGCTGGTGGGCGCCCCCGAAGCCTGGGCGGAGTGCGTGGACGTCAGCGACGAGCAGGAGATGGAGAAGCTGGCCGCGAAGGTGGCCGCCGAGTACGGGATCGTCGACGTGCTCGTCAACAACGCGGGCATCGGCCTGTCCGGCGCCTTCCTCGACACCACCGCCGAGGACTGGAAGAAGGTCCTCGACGTCAATCTGTGGGGCGTCATCCACGGCTGCCGGATCTTCGGGAGGCAGATGGCGGAGCGCGGCCAGGGCGGGCACATCGTCAACACCGCCTCCGCGGCGGCCTATCTGCCCTCCAGGACCCTGCCCGCCTACAGCACCTCGAAGGCGGCGGTGCTGATGCTGTCGGAGTGCCTGCGCGCGGAGCTGGCCTCGAAGTCGATCGGCGTCTCCGCGATCTGCCCCGGCATCGTCAACACCAACATCACGGCCACCTCGCGGTTCGCCGGGGTGGACGAGGCCGAGCAGAAGCGGCGCCAGGAGCGGTCCTCGCGGCTGTACGGGCTGCGCAACTTCCCTCCGGAGAAGGTGGCCGACGCGATCCTGCGCGCGGTCGTGCACAACGAGGCGGTGGTGCCCGTGACCCCGGAGTCCAAGGGCGCCCTGTGGCTGTCGCGCTTCGCCCCGCGCACCCTGCGGCGGCTGGCGCGGCTGGAGCCCCGGCTGTGAGCGCGGGCGAGGCGGGCACGGCCATATCCCGCTCCAGCCCGCGGTCGTACCATCCCTCGCAGGAGGGTTCGCCGCGCAGGGCGGTCGAGCGCCTTGCGGCCCCACCTGCCGCCCGGGCCGCGGCGGGCGGGGCCGGCCGAGCCGCTATGTCGTAGGGAGCCGGGATTGTCCGATCAGGCGGTAGCCGAATACCGGATCGAGGATCTGGCACACCACAGCGGGGCGACGGTGCGCACGATCCGCGCGTACCAGGACCGCGGTCTGCTGCCGAAGCCGGAGCGCCGGGGCCGTTCCAATGTCTACGGGGACACGCACCTGGCGCGGCTGCGGCAGATCGCGGACCTGCTCGACCGGGGCTACACCCTGGCCTCCATCAAGGAGCTGCTGGAGGCATGGGACGCCGGCCGCGGGCTGGGCGGCGTCCTGGGCCTGGTCGCCGAGGTGCACGGGCCGTGGACCGACGAGGAGGCGGCCCGGATCAGCCGGGAGGAGCTGAACGAGCGCTTCGGCGGCCGGCCCGACGACGACGCGGTGGGGGAGGCGTGCGAGCTGGGTGTGCTGGAGCCCGTCCCGGGGCGCCCGGACCAGTTCCTGGTGCCGTCCCCGCAGGAGCTGGCGGTGGCCGCCGAACTGTACGCGGCGGGCGTGCCCCTCGCGGCGATCACCGGGCACCTGCGGGAGCTGCGCGGGCAGGTCGAGCACATCGCCTCACGTTTCCTGGAGTTCACCACCGAGCACGTCTTCGCGCGCTACCTCGGGCAGGTGCCGCCCACCGACGCGGACGCGGCGGAGGCGGCGACGCTGGTACGGCGGCTGCGGCCGCTGGCCCAGCAGACCGTCGACGCCGAACTGGCGCGGGCCATGCGGCTCTTCGCCACCCGCCACCTCCAGCGGCATCTGGGCGCGGCGGGCCCGGGGCGGCCGGAGGGCCCGTCCCCGGTGGCACTGCCGGCGGGGACGGTGCGGGCGGTGCAGGACCTCGTGGGCGCCGACCATGTGGCGGACTTCGTCCGGGCGGCGACGGAGCGGGAGCTCCAGGCCCGCAGGATGAACGACCTGGCGCGCCGGGCCGACGGGGCGTAAGGCCGGAAACAGTCCACAGATTCCACAGGGCGGATCGCGCGTTTGCCTCCAAAACCCGCCCAATCGGCTGTGGACAACCGCCCTTTTCCTGTGGGCAACCAGGCCGGTGTCTCAGCCGATGGTCCGGTACGCGCCCCTGGCCGGGCTGGCGCCGTCCCCCGGGAGCGCGGCTTCGACCGGAACCGCGGCTTCCACCGGAACCGCGGCTTCCACCGGAACCAAGGCTTCGACCGGAGCCCCGCCCGCCGCCGCCCGCGGCTCTACCCCGCGCCCCGCGCCGAAGAGCAGCGCGGCCAGGCCCAGGCCGAGGGCGCCGCCGAGCAGCTGGGCGCCGACGAAGCCCGGCAGGGAGGCGGGGGCGATGCCGGTGAAGGAGTCGCTGAAGCTGCGCCCGAGGGTGCCCGCCGGGTTGGCGAAGGAGCCGGAGGAGGTGAACCAGATCGCGGCGCCGATGTACGCGGCCACCGCTACCGGGATGAGCCGGGCGCGCCCGATCCTCCCCAGCCCCTGGATCAGCAGCACGAGGCCCGCCGTGGCGACCACCTCGCCGACGAGCAGATGACCGCCGTCGCGCACCTGGGTGGCGAGCGCCCCCGGGGTCCGCCCGAACATCACCTCCGCGAGGAGGGCACCGCCCACGGCCCCCGCCGCCTGCGCCGCCACGTAGACGGGCACCTCCCGCCCGCCGAGCCCGTCGCCGCCGGAGCGCCGGGTCCACCAGGAGGTCAGGCTGACCACCGGGTTGAGGTGGGCGCCGGACAGCGGCCCGAAGAGGGTGATGATCAGCCCGAGGCCGACGGCCGAGGCCGCCGAGTTGGCGACGAGGGCCACCCCGGTGTCGGCGCTGAGCGAGGACGCCCGCAGCCCGGAGCCGATCACGACCACGAGCAGTCCGGCGGTACCGATCAGCTCGGCGGCCGCGCGGCGTGGCAGAGAGGCGTGCGATGTCATGGTTTCTCCCCCTGGGCGAACATCCTGGCGGAAAACACATTCCGCATCTTGGAATAACGATAGGGCGTGTCCCCGCGCTGTCCAGCCCTCCCGGGCCCGCGAAAATCGCTGTCGGAGCTCCCTACGAGCGGGCACCCTGGCCCCATGGAGGAAAGACGCACCGTCAAGGTGTCGAAGTACATCTCGAAGCATCTGCGGCACCAGCCGGAACGGATCGGGCTGACGCTCGACCCCCACGGCTGGGTGGAGATCGACGACCTGCTGTCCGCGGCCGCCGCCCACGGCTTCCCGTTCAGCCGTGACGAGCTGGACCACGTCGTCGCCGCCAACGACAAGCGGCGCTTCGCCGTCGACGGCACCCGGATCCGGGCCAGCCAGGGCCATACCGTCGCCGTCGACCTGGACCTCCCGGAGGCCGAACCGCCCGCGTACCTGTACCACGGCACCGTGGCGACCGCCCTGGACGCGATCCGCGCCGAGGGGCTGCGCCCGATGGCCCGCCACCACGTGCACCTGTCCCCCGACCGGGAGACCGCCACCCGCGTGGGCGCCCGGCGCGGACGGCCCGTCGTCCTCAGCGTGGACGCGGGCGCGATGCGCGCGGCCGGGCACGTCTTCCGGATCAGCGCCAACGGCGTGTGGCTGGTGGACGCGGTGCCGCCGCGCTTCCTCCGCTTCCAGTAGCCCGGCCCCGTAGGGCCGGGGCAGGGGCTGCGGACTCCGGGCCGCAGGCCGCGGGCTGCCCGAATTCACGCGGAGATTGTCGGACCGTCCGCCTAATGTGTGTCCCACTCCGGGATCCGTGAGGGGGGGGACCTCGCGATCGCCGAACCAACCCAGCACGCACGCGAGGTGACGCCCCATGACGTCCACACCCCACAGTTTCCAGGTCGATCTGCGCGGTCTGGTCGACCTCCTCTCCCACCACCTCTACTCCAGCCCGCGCGTCTACGTCCGCGAGCTGCTGCAGAACGCGGTGGACGCGGTCACCGCGCGGCACGCCCTCGACCCGGAGGCGGCCGTCCACATCCGGCTGTCGGCCTCCGGCGGCCGGGTGACCATCGAGGACAGCGGCATCGGCCTCACCGCCGACGAGGCCCACTCCCTCCTCGCCACCATCGGCCGCAGCTCCAAGCGGGGCGGCGAGCACGGCCTGGAGGCCACCCGCCGCGAATTCCTCGGCCAGTTCGGCATCGGCCTGCTCGCGTGCTTCGTCGTGGCCCGCCGGATCCGGGTCGTCACCCGCTCCGCGCGCGACCCGCAGGCCGCGCCCGTCGAATGGCTGGCCTCGGACGACGGCTCGTACACCGTGCGCGAACTGCCCCACGAGGCACGGCCCGAGGCCGGCACCACCGTCATCCTGGAGGCCCGCCCCGGCGCCGCCGAGTGGACCGTCCCGGCCAAGGTGGAACAGCTCGCCCGCGACTACGGCTCCCTGCTGCCCTACGAGATCACCTTCGACGACGGCGAGGGCGGCGAGCCGCGCCCCGTCACCGACCGGCCGGCCGTGTGGGAGCGCCCCTTCCCTACCCCCGCCGCCCGGCGCGCCGCGCTCGCCGGGCACTGCGCCGCGCTCTTCGGCTTCACCCCGCTCGACAGCATCGACCTCGACCTGCCGGTCGCGGGCGTGCGCGGAGTGGCGTACGTCCTGCCCGACCCGACCAGCCCCGCCCACCGGGCCGGACACCGCGTGCACCTCAAGGGCATGCTGCTCACCGACCGCGCCGACAACCTGCTGCCGGACTGGGCGTTCTTCGTGCGCGCCGTCATCGACACCGACACCCTGCGGCCCACCGCCTCGCGCGAGAACCTGTACGACGACGAGACCCTGGCCGCCGTACGCGACGCGCTCGGCGCCCGCGTCCGCGGCTGGCTCGCCGAGCTCGCGGCCAGCGACCCGGAGCGCCTGGCCGCCTTCCTGAGCGTCCACCACCTCGGGGTGAAGTCCATGGCCCGGCACGACCCCGAACTGCTCGGGCTGATGCTGCCGTGGCTGCCCTTCGAGACCAGCGCCGGCTCCATGAACCTCCAGGAGTTCGCCGCCGCCCACCCCGACATCCACTTCACGCGCACCGTCGAGGAGTTCCGCCAGATCGCGCCGATCGCCGCGGCCCACGGCCTCGGCGTCATCAACGCCGGCTACACCTACGACGCGGACCTGCTGGCCCTGCTGCCCTCCGTACGGCCGGACCTCAAGGTGACCGAGCTGGACGCAGGGGCCGTCACCGAACGGCTCGACCCGGTGCCCACCACCGACGAGCTCCGGCTCGCCCCCTTCCTGGCCACCGCGCGGACCCGCCTCGAAGCCCAGGGCTGCGACGTGGTGCTGCGCGCCTTCCAGCCCGTATCGGTCCCCGCGCTCTACCTCGACGACCGGCAGGCGCGCCAGGAACGCGACCGCAGCGCGGCGCTGGAGAGCGCCGACTCCCTGTGGACCGGGATCCTGGGCGCGCTGCGCGGATCCGCCCCGCGTGCCCGGCTGGTGCTGAACCACAACAACCCGCTGATCCGCCGGATCTCGGCGCTCCAGGACGAGGCGCTGACCGGCACGGCGGTGGAGTCGCTGTACGGGCAGGCCCTGCTGATGTCGCAGCGGCCGCTGCGGCCCGCCGACTCCAGCCTGCTGAACCGGGCCTTCCTCGGGCTCCTGGAATGGGCCACGCACGCGAACCCGCAGACCGATGCCCGTGACGCGGACCCGCGTGGCACCGATCCCCGTGACATCGACCCCCGTGACGCCCAGGAGGACCAGAAGTGACGACCCTGACGCGCGAGGAGATCGCGCGGGGCCTGGAGGAGAACCAGGCGGCGCCCAACGGCGTCGCGCGCAACGCCCACGCCGAGGCGCTGGCCGGTGCGGCGGAGGCGACCGGTGACCGGGAGCTGTTCCGCGAGGCGCTGGACAACCTGATCAACGCCTACCTCTACAGCGCCGAGTCCTCGAAGATGCTCGTGCCCTTCGCCCGGCTCCTCCAGGAGTACGACAAGGACCCGACGGCCTTCTCCGGCTGGGACGCCCACTCGCTGTTCTGGCAGTTCAAGTGGGTGGCGTCGGCCATCTCCGACTCCCCCGGGATCCCCCTGGACTCGGCCACCGGCTGGCTGGAGGAGATGGAGCGCCGCTACCGGATCGCCGGCTACAGCGAACGGCCCGTGCGCGAGGCCGAGATGTGGCTCGCCCACATGACCGGCGACGACGAGCGCGCCGAGCGGGCCTTCCGGCGCTGGCTGGACGCCGAACGCGACGACATGAGCGACTGCCAGGCGTGCGAGCTCTGCGGGCAGGGCCAGTACGCCGTGCTGCACGGGAACGACACCGAGGCGATGCGGCTCTGGGAGCCGGTCCTCGACGGCGAGCTGACCTGCGCCGAGGAACCGCACCGGGTGCTCGCCACCTCACTGCTGCCGCTGCTGCGGCTCGGCCGGGCCGACGAGGCGCGCGCGAACCATGTGCGCGGCTACCGGATGGCGCGCGGGAACGAGAGCCTGCTGCCGACCGTCGGCCGCCACATCGAGTTCTGCGCGCTCACCGGGAACGAGTCCCGCGGCCTGGAGATCCTGGCCGAGCACGCCGCATTGGTGACCCCGCTCGCGAACGTGGACGACCGGCTGGCCTTCCACGGCGGGATCCTCGTCCTGCTGCGCCGGCTGCGGGAGCTCGGCCACGGCGCGGTCCCCACCGTCTCCTACGAGGGCACCGCGCGCACGGTCTCCGAGCTGTACGAGGTGCTGTACGCGGGCTGCCTCGACATCGCCCGGCAGTTCGACGCGCGCAACGGCACCACCCGGGTCTCGGACCGCTTCCTCGACCGCGTCGGCCGCGAGCCGCTGGTGGGGGAGCTGCCGCTGGGGGTGCGCAGCGCGGAGCTGCCGCAGGCCGCCACCCCGGCCGCCGCCGCCGAGGGCACCGTGACGGCTGCCGCGGCCGTCCCCGCCGCGGACTTCACCGGGCTGGTGGAACGGGCCCGGCGGGCCCGTGACCTGGGCCATCCGGGCGCGGACGCCCTGTGGGCCGAGGTCGGCCTGCGGATGGACGCCCTGCCGGAGGCCGAGGCGGATTCCGTGTCCGAGGCGCTCGCGCGTGCCGATCTCGCGGACCAGCGGGCCCTCGCCGCCGCGCGCGCCGGTGACGCGGAGGCCGCCGCGCTCCTCACCGCCGTCCGGGACGGCTACCGCGCGCTGGGCGTGCCCGAGCGGGCCGCGCTCGCGGAGCTGCGGCTGGCCAGTGTCGCCGCGCAGTCCGGGGCCGCGCCCGGGGAGATCCGGGCCCTCTTCGCCACCGCCCTGCGGGCCGCCGAGGCCCTGGACCCGGCCGAGCCGCTGCGGGCCCGGCGGATCGCGCTCGCGGAACTGTCGACGCTGCGCGTGGAGTCGTACCTGCGCTCGCTGGAGGAGGCCGAGGGGGACGACCCCCACAGCCACGACCACCACCAGCACGGCGAGGACCACGGCCACGGTGAACTGGCCGCCGGGCTCACCGCCTTCGTCGCCTCGTACGGGGGCACGGAGACGGCCGCCGATCTGGTGGCCGAGGCCGAGGAGATGCTGGGCCGCGTGGCCCTGGCCCAGGGCGAGCCCGACCGGGCCGTGGCCCTGCTGGCGGCCTGCGCCGACCGCGCCCTCGGGGCGGACCGCCCCTGGCAGGCGGTGGATCCCCTGGTGCTGCGGGCCGGGGTGCTGATGTCGCTGGACCGGCCCGAGGAGGCGGAGGCGGCGGCGCGCTCGGCGCTGGAGCACTCCGCCGAGGTCACCGAGGCCGAGGCCCAGGCCGTCGTACGGCTGACCCTCGCGGACATCCTGCTGCGCCGGGGCGGCGCGGCCGCGGAGGTGGCCTCGTACGCGCTGGCGGCGGCGCACCGCTTCGACCGGGCGGGCCTCGGCGCCGACGGCGGTGCGCAGGCGCGGCTGCTGCTGGCGCGGGCGTACGCGGCCGACGGCCGCACCGCCGAGGCGGCGGAAGTGCTCCAGTCGGCTCTGCCGGACCTGCTGGAGCACGGGGACCAGCAGGCGGTGTTCGTCCGGGAGTTCCTGGGCGATCTGCTGCGGCGGCTGAACGAACCGCGTCCCGCGGCCGAGCAGTACCTGCTGGCGGCGGAGGCGGCCGGGGAGTGGGAGGACCCGCGCCCGCAGGCGAGCCTGGCCCAGTCGGCCGCCGACGCGCTGTCCGACGCGGGACTGCCCGCAGAGGCGGTCGCCGCCTACGAGAGGGCGCTGGAGCTGCACCGCCGGTCGGGCGAGGCACCGGTCGCCGAGGTGCGGATCCTGCGCTCCCTGGCCTGGCTGGGGCTGCGCGAGGAGGTCGACGCCGTGACGGTGGCGGGCGCCCGGGTCCGGATGGACGAGGCGGCCGCGGTACTGGAGACGGCGCTGGCCGCAGATCCCGGAGCCGTGGAGCTGCGGTCCGAACTGGCTCAGACCTGGCACCAGCTGGCCCAGGTGCTGGACCGGCAGGTCACGGCGGACGAGGAAGCGGACGGGGACGGGGACGGGGACAGCGAAGGGGACGACACCGGCGCGCCGCGGGCCGCCCGGCTGACCGCCGAGGCCGTGGACGCCCTGCGCCGGGAGGAGATCGACCTGTGGGACCGGGCCGCCCGCGTCTACGCGGAGCTCGGCCCCGATCATCTGCGCGACCGCTTCCAGTGTCTGAACAACGCGGCCTGGACGGAGCGGGAGCGCGACGACGCGGCGGCAGGCACGGCCCGCTTCCGCGCGCTGATCGACGAGGTGCGGGCCCTGCCCGAGGACGAGGTCCCCGACTGGGTCCTGCCCTCGGCGGAGCGTGTGCTCGGGCAGTTGGAGGCATAGGCCCCGCACGGTCGTCGCCGCTCCCTCCTGGAGCGGCGACGACCGGTGCTCAGCCGTCCAGCTGCGCGACCGCCTCGGTGGCGATCTGCTCGAAGACGGCCTCGTCGGTGGCGAAGGGGGAGTCCGGGATCGGCGCGTGGATCACCAGCTCCGTGAAGCCCAGCTCGCGGTGGCGGCCGGCGAAGTCCACGAACCGGTCCAGGGACTCCAGCACGGTGTTGGCCTCGGGCGTGAACCCGGTGAGCAGGATCTTCTCCATGGGCCGGGGCTCCTGGCCGATTTCCACGAACGCCTTGTCCAGGCGTTCGAGCTGACCCCGCAGGGCCTCCAGCGACTGCTCGGGCGTGCCCTCCTCGAAGAGCTTCGGGTCGCCCGTGGTCACCCACGCCTGCCCGTACCGGGCGGCGAGCCGCAGCCCGCGCGGTCCGGTCGCGGCGACCGCGAAGGGCAGCCGGGGGCGCTGCACGCAGCCGGGGATGTTGCGGGCCTCCTCGGCGGAGTAGAAGGTGCCCTCGTGGCTCACCGAGTCCTCGGTCAGCAGCCGGTCCAGCAGCGGCACGAACTCCGCGAAGCGGTCGGCGCGCTCCCTCGGGGACCACGCCTCCTGGCCCAGCGCGGTCGCGTCGAAGCCGTTGCCGCCGGCGCCGATCCCGAGGGTGATACGGCCGCCCGAGACGTCGTCCAGGGTGATGAGGTCCTTGGCGAGCGTCACCGGGTGCCGGAAGTTCGGCGAGGTGACGAGCGTGCCCAGGCGCAGCCGCTCGGTGGCGGCCACCGCCGCGGTCAGGGTGGGCACCGCGCCGAACCAGGGGCCGTCGCGGAAGGTCCGCCAGGACAGGTGGTCGTAGGTGTAGGCCGTGTGGAAGCCGAGCCGTTCGGCCCGCAGCCACTGGTCTCGGCCTCCTTCCTGCCATCGTCGTACCGGGAGGATCACCGTGCTCAGACGCAGACTCATGCGTCGAGCCTACGACCGCGCCGATGTTTCACGTGAAACAGGCGCCGCTTCGCGCCGCTTCTCGGTGCGCTCGATGTTTCACGTGAAACATCGAGCCCGTTTCACGTGAAACATCGCACCCTCGGCGAACCGGCTCGATCGTGGTTCGGCTCTCCGTCGGCATGGGCGAAGATGGTGCCGTGACCTCGGCTTCTCAGCGCCCGGACGGGCCCACCCCCTCGCCCCGACTGATCGCCACCGACCTCGACGGCACCTTGCTGCGCGACGACCAGTCCGTCTCGCCCCGCACCGTCGCCGCGCTCGCCGCTGCCGAGGAAGCGGGGATCGAGGTCTTCTTCGTCACCGGCCGACCGGCCCGCTGGATGGACGTCGTCGCCGACCATGTCCACGGCCACGGCCTCGCGATCTGCGCCAATGGCGCGGCGGTCGTCGACCTGCATGCCGGACGCGAGTTCGTGCAGGTCCGGTCCCTGCCCCGGGATGCCGCACTCTCCGTCGTACGGGCCCTGCGGGCCGCGGTACCCGGCACCTCCTTCGCCGTCGAGCTGACCACCGGCATCAACTACGAGCCCACCTACCCGCCGTTCTTCAAGGACCCGGGCGCCACGCTCGCGACCGCCGAGAAGCTGCTGAGCGAGGACGGCGGCGAGGCCGCGACGCCGGTGCTGAAGCTGCTGGCGCACCATGCCGAGATCGCCCCGGACGAGTTCCTGGCCATGGCCCGCGGCGCGGCGAGCGAGTACGCGTCGATCACCCGCTCCAGCCCCACCTCCCTGCTGGAGATCAGCGGGCACGGCGTCTCCAAGGCGAGCACGCTGGCCCTGTGCTGCGCCGAGCGCGGCATCGATCCCTCCGAGGTCGTCGCCTTCGGGGACATGCCGAACGACGTGGAGATGCTGACCTGGGCGGGCACCTCCTACGCGATGGGCAATGCCCACCCGGACGTGATCGCGGCGGCTTCGGGACAGACGGTGGCCAACAACGAGGACGGGGTCGCCCTGGTCATCGAGCGCATCCTCGCCGACCGCCTCGCCGGACGTCAGCCGTAGCAGCCCCGGCGACAACAGCGGCCGCAGCGCCCGAAGCCCGACCCGCCGCGCGGCGGCACCGCCCCGGGCGGGCTACTGGAGCGGGGCCTCCCACACCAGGGTGGTCCCGCCGCCGTCCTCCCCGAGCCCCGGTCCGTACGAGCTCGCCCCGCCCAGCGACTCGGCCCGGCGGCGCAGATTGCGCAGCCCGCTGCGGCGCCCGCTCTCCGGGATGCCCACGCCGTCGTCGGCCACCTCCAGCCGGACCCCCGGCCGCCCGTCGGCCAGGGTGACCGTGCAGTCCACGACCACCTCGATCCGCGAGGCGTCGGCATGCCGGAAGGCATTCGACAGGGCCTCCCGCAGCGCGGCGATCAGGTTCTTGCCGACCAGCTCTCCGACGACGGTGTCCACCGGCCCCAGGAAGCGGTGCGCGGGCTTGAAGCCCAGCGGGACGGCGGCCATGTTGATCTCCCGCAGCACCCGGGTCCGCAGGCCCGCCGGGGCCTCCGCCGGGCCCTGCTGGAGGGCGAAGATCGCCGTACGGATCTCCTGGATCGTCACGTCCAGCTCGTCCACGGCCTTGCCCACCCCGTCCCTGACCTCGGGGACGATGGACCGGCGCTGGGCGCCCTCCAGCATCATTCCAGTGGCGAACAGCCGCTGGATGACCAGGTCGTGCAGGTCGCGGGCGATCCGGTCGCGGTCCTCGAAGACGGCCAGCCGCTCCCGGTCCCGCTGCGCCTCGGCCATCATCAGCGCCAGCGCCGCCTGGGAGGCGAACTGCGTGGCGAGGGTGCGCTCGGCCTCGCTGAACGGGCGCCCGCCCCGGGCCCGGGGGGTGACCAGGGCGCCCAGGACCCGGCCGCCGCTGTGCAGGGGCAGCATCATGCAGGGCCCGTACTCCCGGGTGAGCCTGCCGCTCATGCGCGGGTCCGCCGAGGCGTCGTCCACGAAGACCGGCTCGCCCCGCAGCAGATGCGCGACCACCGGGCTCTCGGCCGGGATCACCACGCCGAGCGAGGTGGCCGCGTTCTCGGCGGAGACGGCGACGATCTCCATCCCGCCCTCCTCGGCCGGCAGCAGGACGATCCCGGCGGCGGAGTCGGCCAGGCGGCGGGCCTGCTCGGCCACCACCGCGAGGGCGTCGTCGGCGTCCCCGCCGGAGAGCAGGGCGGTGGTGACGGCCACCGAGCCGTCGATCCAGCGCTCGCGCTGGGTGGCGGCCTCGTACAGCCGGGCGTTGCCGATGGCGATGCCCGCCTCGGTCGCGAGCACCCGGACCATGTGGACGTCGTAGTCGTTGAACTCGCCGCCGCCGTTCTTCTCCGCGAGGTACAGATTGCCGAAGATCTCCCCCTGCACCCGGATCGGGACGCCGAGGAAAGTCTTCATCGGCGGGTGGTGCGGCGGGAAGCCCGCCGCGCGCGGATCCTTCGTCAGGTCGGCCAGCCGGACGGTGTCGAGGTGCGAGATCAGGGCTCCGAGCAGGCCCCGCTTGCCGTCCGGGCGGTGTCCGATCCTGCGGGCCTGCTCCTCGCTGATCCCGTGGGTGACGAAGTCGGACAGGCCCCGGCCCTCCGTGTCGACCACGCCGATCGCCGCGTACCGGGCGTCCGCCAGCTCGGCGGCCGTCTCGCAGATCCGGTCCAGGGTGGAGTGCAGTTCCAGGCCGGTGCCGACCGAGCGCATGGCCTCCAGCAGCTGCGGCACCCGGGCGGTCAGCTCGGTGGACAGGCCGTGCAGACTCCGTGTCGCCCGGGTGGCCGTGTCCATCGGGTCCGCCGTTCCCCCGGAGGGTTCCGGCAACGGATCCGGTGATTCCTGCGACGGCTGCGCTGACATGACGCCGAGCCTAGTGAGTCCCTAGGGGCCGCGAAACTCGGCCAGTACGCCGTCCGTTGCCCGTTCCCGCTCCAGCATGTCCCGCAGCGGGCCCGCGACGGCCGCCAGCTCGGTGTAGCCGCCGCGCTGCACGATCTCGCCCCGGTCCAGTACCAGGACCTCGTCGACCGCCTCCAGCCCGGCCAGCCGGTGCGTGATCAGTACGGTGGTGCGGCCCTCCGTCGCCGCCAGCAGGTCGGCCGTCAGCGCGTCCGCCGTGGCCAGGTCCAGGTGCTCGGCCGGCTCGTCCAGCACCAGGACGGGGAAGTCCGCGAGCAGGGCCCGGGCCAGGGCCAGCCGCTGGCGCTGGCCTCCCGAGATCCGCTCGCCGTGCTCGCCCACCAGCGTGTCCAGGCCGTCCGGGAGGCCGTCGGCCCACTCCAGCAGCCGGGCGGCGGCCAGGGCGCCGCGCAGCTGCTCCTCGTCGGCCCCGGTGCGGGCGAGCCGCAGGTTCTCGCGGACCGAGCTGTCGAAGAGGTGCGCGTCCTGGGCGCACAGGCCGACGAGGACGCGGACGTCGTCGCCGTCGAGGGTGCGCACGTCCGTCCCGCCGAGGCGGTAGCCGCCGGCGCTCGGGTCCAGGAACCGCAGCAGAATCTGGGCCAGGGTGGTCTTGCCGGAGCCCGAGGGGCCGACGACGGCGATCCGGCGGCCGGCCTCCAGGGTGAGGTCCAGCCCGCGCAGCGCGTCCTGCTCCTGGCCCGGGTGGCGGGCGGAGAGGCCGGTCAGCCGGAGCGGGAAGGGCGAGGTGGGCGCCGCCTCGGGCCGCTCGGGCTCGGTTACCGGGACGGGCGCGTCGATGACCTCGTAGACCCGCTGGGCGCTACGGCGCACCCGCTGGCGGTACTGGACGGCGAGGGGGAGACCGCTCACCGCCTCGAAGGCGGCCAGCGGGGTCAGGACCGCGACGGCCATGGCCACGCCCGAGAGCCGTCCCCCGTGGACGGCGTTCGCGGCGACGGCCGCGCAGGCCACGACGGTGAGGCCGCAGACGAGCGCGGACAGCCCGCCGCCGAGGCCGCTCGCGGCGGCCCCTCGGGCGGCGATGCGCGTCAGCAGGCCGTCGCTGCGCCGGGCCCGGCCCTTGCGGTCCTCCAGCGCCCCGGCCACGGTCAGCTCGGCGGTGCCGGTGAGCAGATCGGCCACCCGGGTCGCGAGGTCGCCCCGGGCGGGGGCGAGCCGCCGCTCGGCGCGGCGGGCGACGGCCCCGCTGAGGAGCGGTACGCCGACCCCCGCGGCGAGCAGTCCGGCCGCGAGCGCGGCTCCGGCCTCGGGCAGCAGCCAGGCGGTGAAGGCCACCGAGCCGGTACCGACGAGCACGGCCGTGCCCACGGGCAGGAGCCAGCGCAGCCAGTAGTCCTGGAGGGCGTCGGCGTCGGCCACCAGCCGGGCCAGCAGGTCCCCGCGCCGGTGCTCGCGCAGCCCGGCGGGGGCGATGCGCTCCAGGCGGCGGTAAACGGACACCCTCAGGTCGGCCAGCATCCGCAGGACGGCGTCGTGCGAGACCAGGCGCTCGGCGTACCGGAAGACGGCCCGGCCCATGCCGAAGGCGCGCGTGGCGGTGACGGCGACCATCAGGTAGAGCACGGGGGGCTGTTCGGAGGCCCGGGAGATCAGCCAGCCGGAGACCGCCATCAGCCCGACGCTGCATCCGACGGCCAGGGCGCCGAGCAGCAGGCCCAGCCGGAACCGCCCCTGCCAGGCGCGGGCCACCGCCCGCACCCGGCGCAGCGGGTCGGGGCCGCCGGTGTCGGTGCCGCCGCCGGGGCGCGCCCGCTCGGGTGCGGGGCCGAGGATCCACTCGCCGGCGTCAGGGCCGCGCTCAGCGGGGGAGGGGGCGGCCGCGAGGGCGGGCCGCGGGCGGGCGGACGGGGTGGTGGCGGACGGCCGTTCCCCGGGGCCCGCCTCCACGCGCACCACCCGGTCCGCCACGGCGAGCAGGGCGGGCCGGTGCACGACCAGCAGGACGGTCCGGCCCGCGGCGAGCCGCCGGACCGCGTCCACGATCCCCGCCTCGGTCTCCCCGTCCAAGGCGGCCGTCGGCTCGTCCAGCAGCAGCACGGGCCGGTCCGCGAGGAAGGCACGGGCCAGGGCCAGGCGCTGGCGCTGGCCGGCGGAGAGCCCCACCCCGCCCTCGCCCAGCGGGGTCTCGGCCCCGCGCGGCAGCGCGGCCACGAACTCCCAGGCCCCGGCCTGCCGCAGAGCCTCCGCCACCTCGGCGTCACCGGCCTCCGGGCGGGCCAGCCGCACGTTCTCGGCGACCGTCCCGGCGAACAGGTGCGGCCGCTGCGGCACCCACGCGATCCGCTCCCGCCAGTGCGCGGGCGACAGCTCGGCCAGGTCCACGCCCGCGACCCGGATCCGGCCCGCGGTCGGCCGTACGAAGCCCAGCAGCGCCTGGAGCAGGGTGGACTTGCCGGCCCCGCTCGGGCCGGTGAGGGCCACGCACTCGCCCGGCCCGACGGTCAGCGAGAGCGCCCGGGGGGAGTCCTCGTCGCGACCCTCGTGGCGGACGGCGATCCCCTCGATGTCGATGCGCAGGGGGGCGCCGGCCGGCAGCTCGGCCGTACCGGCGGGACCGGCGTCGGGGGTCTCCAGGACCTCGAAGATCTCCTCGGCGGCCGCCAGCCCCTCGGCGGCGGCGTGGTACTGCGCCCCCACCTGCCGCAGCGGCAGGTATGCCTCGGGCGCCAGGATCAGGATGACCAGGCCGGTGTAGAGGTCGAGTTCGCCGTGGACCAGCCGCATGCCGATGGTGACCGCGACCAGGGCCACCGACAGGGTGGCGAGCAGTTCCAGCGCGAAGGAGGACAGGAAGGCGATGCGCAGGGTCCGCATCGTCGCGCGCCGGTAGTCCTCGGTGATGGTGCGGATCGACTCGGCCTGCGCCTTGGCCCGGCCGAACACCTTGAGGGTGGGCAGCCCGGCCACCACGTCGAGGAAGTGCCCCGACAGCCGGGACAGCAGCCGCCACTGGCGGTCCATCCGGGACTGGGTGGCCATGCCGATGAGGATCATGAACACCGGGATCAGCGGCAGGGTGACGACGATGATCGCGGCCGAGACCCAGTCCTCGGTGACGATCCGGGCGAGCACCGCCACCGGCACCACGACCGCGAGCCCGAGCTGGGGCAGGTAGCGGGAGAAGTAGTCGTCGAGGGCGTCCACCCCTCGGGTGGCCAGCGACACCAGCGAGCCGGTGCGCTGCCCGCCGGGACGGCCGGGGCCCAGGGCCGCGGCCCTGTCCAGCAGCCGTCCCCGCAGCTCCGATTTCACGGCCGCGCTCGCGCGGTGCGCGGCCAGCTCGGTCAGCCAGGCGATGAGGCCCCGCCCGAGCGCCACCGCCGCGAGCAGCAGCAGCGGTGTACGGAGGGCGCTGCCGTCGAGCCCCTTCTCGAAGGCGCCGACCACGATCTCCGCGATCAGCATCGCCTGGCCGACGACCAGGCCCGCCCCGGCCAGCCCCAGGGCCACCACGGCCCCCAGGAAGAGGCGGGTGGAGCGGGCGTACCGGAGCAGACGCGGGTCGATCGGTTTCACGTGAAACATCCCCCTGGGGAGGGCCGGCCGGAAGGGGCGGAGGGCATCGGACGGGACTCAGTGCGCGTCGGCGATGTGCTGGGTCCCGATCCGCTTGCGGAACACCCAGTACGTCCATGCCTGGTAGAGCAGGACGAGCGGGGTGGCCACCGCCGCGCACCAGGTCATGATCTTGAGGGTGTACGGGCTGGACGAGGCGTTGGTGACCGTGAGGCTCCAGGCGTCGTCCAGCGAGGAGGGCATGACGTTCGGGAAGAGCGTCAGGAAGAGCATCGCCACGGCGGCGGCGATGGTGATTCCCGACAGGGCGAAGGACCAGCCCTCGCGGCCCGCCCGGTTGCAGCCGAGCGCCCCGAGCAGGGCCAGCACCGCGACGGCCATGGCGATCAGGCTGCCGCCGTCACCGCGCGAGACCTGGGTCCAGGTCAGGAAGACCACGGCCAGCAGGGCGGTGAGCAGGCCCAGCCGGCCCGCCAGCTTCCGCGAGCGCTCCCGGATCTCGCCGACCGTCTTGAGCGAGACGAAGACGGCGCCGTGGAAGGTGAAGAGGGTGAGGGTGACCAGACCGCCGAGCAGCGCGTAGCCGTTCAGCAGGTCGAGGAAGCCGCCCACGTACTCCTTGTTCCGGTCGATCGCCACGCCGCGCACGATGTTGGCGAAGGCCACGCCCCACAGGAAGGCGGGGATGAGCGAGGTCCAGAAGATCGCGTGTTCCCAGTTGCGCTGCCAGCGGTCCTCGGGGCGCTTGTGCCGGTACTCGAAGGCCACGCCCCGGATGATCAGGCAGACCAGGATGAGCAGGAGCGGCAGGTAGAAGCCGGAGAAGAGGGTGGCGTACCAGTCGGGGAAGGCGGCGAAGGTGGCACCGCCCGCGGTGAGCAGCCAGACCTCGTTGCCGTCCCAGACGGGCCCGATGGTGTTGATCAGGACCCGCTTCTCCGTGCGGTCGCGGGCGAGTAGCTTGGTCAGGACCCCGACCCCGAAGTCGAAGCCCTCCAGGAAGAAGTAGCCGGTCCACAGGACCGCGATGAGCACGAACCAGACGTCGTGGAGTTGCATGCTGTGCTCTCCTCAGCCTCAGTACGAGAAGGCCATCGGCCGGTCGGAGGTCGTGTCGTCCCCGCCGATCCGGGTGGGCGGGTTGAGGTCGGCCTCGGTGAGCTCGGGCGGGCCGATCTTGACGTACTTGACGAGGAGCCTGACCTCGATGACGGCGAGCACCGCGTAGAGCAGGGTGAAGCCGATCATGGAGGTGAGCACCTCGGCCTGGGAGACGCCCGGCGAGACCGCGTCCCGGGTGCGCAGGACCCCGTAGACCACCCACGGCTGGCGGCCCATCTCGGTGAAGATCCAGCCCCACGAGTTGGCGATGAGCGGGAAGCCCATGGTCCAGAGGGCGACGACCCAGTAGAGGTGGGTGAACTTCGGGCTGAGCGCCTTCTTGAAGAGGACCAGGTGCGGGACCTCGTCCTCGCCGGTGCGCAGGGCGCGCGGCAGGAGGAACTTCTTGCGGGTCAGCCAGAGGCCCAGGGCGCCGATGGAGAGCGAGGCCATGCCGAAGCCGATCATCCAGCGGAAGCCCCAGTAGGCGACCGGGATGTTGGGCCGGTAGTCGCCGGGGCCGTACTTCTCCTGCTCGGCCTTGTTGACGTCGTTGATGCCGGGGACGAAGGAGGTGAAGTCGTCGTTCGCCAGGAAGGACAGCAGGCCGGGGATCTCGATCGCGACCTTGTTGTGGCCCTTGTCCACGTCCCCGTAGGCGAAGACGGAGAAGGGCGCGGGCGCCTCGCCGTCCCACAGGGCCTCGGCGGCGGCCATCTTCATGGGCTGCTGCTTGTACATGACCTTGCCGAGCAGGTCACCGCTGATCGCGGTGCCCATACCGGCGATGATCATGACCACCAGGCCGAGCCGCAGCGAGCTGCGCATGACGGGGACGTGCTTCTTGCGCGCCAGGTGGTAGGCCGAGATGCCGGCCATGAACGCGCCGCCGACCAGGAAGGCGGCCGTGATCGTGTGGAAGAACTGGGTGAGCGCGGTGTTCTGGGTGAGCACCAGCCAGAAGTCGGTGAGCTCGGCCCGGCCCCGCTCCTCGTTGATCCGGTAGCCGACCGGGTGCTGCATCCAGGAATTGGCCGCCAGGATGAAATAGGCGGACAGGACGGTGCCGATGGACACCATCCATATGCAGGCGAGGTGGATCCTCTTCGGCAGCTTGTCCCAGCCGAAGATCCACAGGCCGATGAAGGTGGACTCGAAGAAGAAGGCGATCAGCGCCTCGAAGGCGAGCGGCGCCCCGAAGATGTCACCGACGAACCGCGAGTAGTCGGACCAGTTCATGCCGAACTGGAACTCCTGGACGATGCCGGTGACGACACCCATCGCGATATTGATCAAGAAAAGCTTGCCCCAGAACTTCGTGGCCCTGAGGTACTTCTCCTTCTCGGTGCGCACCCACGCGGTCTGCAGGCCCGCCGTCAGCGCGGCGAGCGAGATCGTCAGGGGTACGAAGAGGAAGTGATAGACGGTGGTGATGCCGAACTGCCAGCGCGCCAGTGTCTCCGGCGCCAAAGCTAGGTCCACGTCCTCGTCTCCTTCGGGTCGCCGTGGTCGCAGCGGCAGCCCGCCCGCGCATCCCCCCATAGCGGGAGGAAACAGGCGAGCTTGTGAACGCGTTCACATTCACAAGCATTATGTCCTACCGCTTTCGGCCACCCGCATCCGGGGTACCCCCTGGTGAATCGATTCAACAGATTGTTGAATCTGGTCCATGAGAATCCGCATCAGCTGGCCCGCGGGCCAGCTCACCGCCACCCTCGAACCCACCCCGACCAGCAAGGCACTGGCCGAGGCCCTGCCGATCTCCGCCTCCGCGCACACCTGGGGGGAGGAGGTCTACTTCGACACCGGCGTCTCCGTGGCCCTCGAATCCGGCGCCCGGCAGGTCGTCGACCCGGGCACGGTCGCCTTCTGGACCGAGGGCGACGCCCTGGCCCTGCCCTACGGCCCCACCCCGATCTCGCGCGGGGACGAATGCCGCCTGGCCTCCCCGTGCAACGTGCTCGGCTCCTTCGACGGGGACCCCCGCCTGCTCTCCACCGTCCGCGACGGGGACCCCGTCCGCGTGGAACTCGCCTGACGGACCCGGCCCCGGGTAAAGGGCAGCAAAGCGGAAGGCGGCGGGCGCGGCCCGAAGCCGCCACCCACCGCCCTCATCCGGCAGAACCGGAACCTCACATCTCCTTGAAGAACGCTTCCGCCGTGTGCAGGAAGATGTCGTTCGCCTCGGGCTCACCGATCGTGATCCGCAGGCCCTCGCCCGCGAAGGGCCGGACCACCACACCGGCCTTCTCGCAGGCCGCCGCGAACTCCACCGTCCGCTCCCCCAGCCGCATCCACACGAAGTTCGCCTGGGTGTCCGGCACGGTCCAGCCCTGGGCGAGCAGCGCCGCGTGGACCCGCGCCCGCTCTCCCACCAGCGCCCCGACCCGGCCCATCAGCTCGTCCTCGGCGCGCAGCGAGGCCACCGCCGCGTCCTGCGCGAGCTGGCTCACGCCGAAGGGGACGGCCGTCTTCCGCAGCGCCGCGGCCACCCGCTCGTGGGCCACCGCGAAGCCGACCCGCAGGCCGGCGAGCCCGTACGCCTTGGAGAACGTACGCAGCACGGCGACGTTGGGGCGGTCGCGGTACAGCTCGATGCCGTCCGGGATCTCCGTGTCGCGCACGAACTCGCGGTACGCCTCGTCCAGCACCACCAGGACGTCCGAGGGCACCCGGTCCAGGAAGCGCTCCAGCTCGGCGCGGCGCACGGCGGTGCCGGTGGGGTTGTTGGGGTTGCAGACGAAGATCAGCCGGGTCCGGTCGGTGATCGCCGCGGCCATCGCGTCCAGGTCGTGCACATCGCCATCGGTCAGCGGGACCTGCACCGAGGTGGCGCCCGAGATCTGCGTGATGATCGGGTACGCCTCGAAGGAGCGCCAGGCGTACATGACCTCGTCACCCGGGCCCGCCGTGGACTGGATCAGCGACTGGGCCACGCCCACCGAGCCGGTGCCGGTGGCCACGTGCTCGACCGGGACGCCGAAGCGTTCCGCGATCTCGTTCACCAGGCCGGTGCAGGCCATGTCGGGGTACCGGTTGAAGTTCCCCGCCGCCGCGACCGCGCTGTCCAGCACACCCGGCAGCGGCGGGTACGGGTTCTCGTTCGAGGACAGCTTGTACGCGACGGGCCCGCCCGCGGCAGCCGGCTTGCCGGGCTTGTATGTCGGAATGCCGTCCAGCTCGGCGCGCAGCTTCGGGCTGTTCTCGCTCACCGCAGGTCCTCCTCGACCGTCCCGTCCGACGTCGCCGTCGACTCAATACTGCTCACCTTATGAGGATTCCGCCGTCCCGAGAATGGGGGCGCCTGGAATGAGGGGGAGCGCACGCATATATGCGCGCGCCGGTGGCCCGCGCCGTGGCGCGCATCCCTCGTGCAGGTGAGTTGATGCCGGCGCCGCACGGCCCCGTTTTGGCATGCCCGGTCCCGACGACAAGCCCCACCCTCGCCGACGACCAGCAAAAGTCTTTGTTTCCAAGGTCATTGACGGTGGCGAACCATGCAGAAACGTGCCTGTCAACGCCTGCATATGCACCCGGACCGACCACCCCACCGAGCCCTACTATCGGCTCGCCATGACAGCAGCAGGGAAGCATCAGGTGAGCCGGACCGAGACCACCCGGCGGGCCGCCGGCCGACAGGGCCGGGCCGGCATCAGGGACGTGGCCGCCGCGGCCGGCGTCTCCATCACGACCGTCTCCGACGCGCTCAATGGCAAGGGACGGCTGCCCGACGCCACCCGCCGCCACGTTCGCGAGGTGGCCGACCGGCTGGGCTACCGCCCCTCGGCCGCCGCCCGCACTCTCCGTACCGGCAAGTCCGGCCTCATCGGCCTGACCGTGACCACGTACGGGGATGAACCTTTCACCTTCACCGAATTCGCCTACTTCGCCGAGATGGCGAGGGCCGCCACCTCGGCCGCGCTCGCCCGCGGCTACGCCCTCGTCATCCTGCCCGCCACCTCCCGCCACGACGTGTGGTCCAACGTCGCCCTCGACGGCACCGTCGTCATCGACCCCTCCGACCACGATCCCGTGGTCACCGAGCTGGTCCGCCAGGGCCTGCCCGTGGTCTCCGACGGCCGCCCCGCGGGCTCGCTGCCCGTCACCGCCTGGGTGGACAACGACCACGAAGCGGCCGTGCTCGGCCTGCTCGACCACCTCGCCGCCGCCGGCGCCCGCCGGATCGGACTGCTCACCGGCACGACCACGGACACCTACACCCGGCTCTCCACCACCGCCTACCTCAGCTGGTGCGAGCGCGTGGGCCAGGACCCGGTCTACGAGTCCTACCCCGCGCACGACCCCTGCGCGGGCGCCGTCGCCGCCGACCGGCTCCTCGCCCGCCCCGACCGGCCCGACGCCGTCTACGGGCTGTTCGACCCCAACGGCACCGACCTCCTCGCCGCCGCCCGGCGCTACGGGCTACGCGTACCGGAGGACCTGCTGCTCGTCTGCTGCAGCGAGTCCACCGTCTACGCCAACACCGAGCCCCCGATCACCACCCTGTCCCTCAAGCCCCGCCGCATCGGCACCGCCGTGGTGCAGCTGCTGATCGACGCGATCGAGGGCGTGGACACCGGCCGCCCGGTCGAACAGGTGGTCCCGACCGAGCTGATCATCCGTACGTCCTCGCAGCGCAGGCAGGCCCGTACGACCGTCAGCCCGCCCCGATCTCCGGCCAAGGACTGACCGGCAGACCGTCCGGTCGGGCCGCTCCGCCGCCCGGCCGTGGATCTTAGGTACGCCTAAATCGGGAGGAAAAGGTAGGAACGATACGCTCCGCAAAGGATTCACCACCCCTGGTGCGTCACACAGCGCGAGCCGCATTCCTATGATGGGCGCACGACATCACGGACCCTCCTCACCGGAGGTCAGGAGGGTCCGCAGGTGTACGGCAGCGCGACGGTGGTGGAGGGGTCGATGACTCAGGGGGCCGGTCAGGGACCCGCGATGCGGACGGAGACGCTGCGGGACTTCCGGGTGCCAGTCACCGAACCCGCGGCCTACCCCGCGCCCACCGGACTGCCCGGCGAGGGCTCCGCGTACGGCGAGGCGCCGGTGTACGGCGAATACCCCGCCTACTACGAGGCCGGCACCCCCGGCGTACCGGCCCAACCCGGCGTGCCGGCCCAGCCCGGCGTGCCGCCGCAGCCCGGCTACGCGCCGCCGCCCGCCGCGCCGCCCGCGCCCCCCGCCCCTCACCGCGATCCGCGCCGCGAGGAGCACCCGCACGGGCACGCCCAGGACCCCGCGCACGGCCACCCGGCGCACGCGAGCGTCCAGGGCCCGGAGGAGGAAGAGCCCGAGGGCTACACGCCGACCTTCCGCGACCTGCCCGTCATCGGCCGCGGTGCCCTCGGCGGCCCCGGCGACACCGTCCAGGTCCAGTACGTCCCCCAGGACGCCGCGGCCTCCGGTCCGGGCCCGCTGTACGTCGTCGGTGACGTCCACGGCTACCTCGACGAGCTCGTCGCCGAACTGCACGCCCAGGGCCTGATCGACACCGAGGGCCGCTGGTCCGCGGGCAACGCCCGGCTGTGGTTCCTCGGCGACTTCACCGACCGCGGTCCGGACGGCATCGGCGTCATCGACCTCGTCATGCGGCTGTCCGCCGAGGCGGCGGCCGCCGGCGGCTACTGCAAGGCCCTGATGGGCAATCACGAGCTGCTGCTCATCGGCGCCAAGCGCTTCGGTGACACCCCCGTCGTCTCCGGTGCCGGCACCGCCACCTTCCAGGCCGCCTGGCTCCTCAACGGCGGCCAGCGCACCGACATGGAGCGCCTGCAGGACGTCCACCTCCAGTGGATGTCCCGCCTGGACGCGGCCGTCCTGGAGGAGGGCCACCTGCTGCTGCACTCCGACACCACGGCCTACCTCGACTACGGCGACTCCGTCGAGGACGTCAACGACACCATCCACGAGCTCCTCAACCGCGGTGACGTCGACATCACCTGGGACCTCTTCCGCAAGTTCACCAAGCGGTTCGCCTTCCGCGACGAGGAGACCGGCCCGCAGGCGGTGCGCGAACTGCTCGACACCTACGGCGGCAGTCGCGTCGTGCACGGCCACAGCCCCATCCCGTACCTGCTGGGCGAGGTGGGCACCGAGGACGGCGACGACGCGCGCGGACCCGAGGCGGTGGACGGCCCGCACGTGTACGCCGACGGGCTCGCCATCGCCATGGACGGCGGCGTGACGATGGCCGGCAAACTGCTTGTCGTACAACTCCCGCTGAGCGACTGAGGGCTCACGGAGCGGGGTATTTCCGGAAAGCCCCTGTCACCGCGTGGTGGGGGCGCTCTACCATCGCTCTATCCGTAGCAGGCTCTCCTCCGTTCAGGCCGGTCGCCCGGGGTCTACGCGGGCATACCGGCTTCCACGGAGCATCGGGGGATGCACATGACCAGCGCTCCGCACCTGCTGACCGAAGACCGACCGGAATTCGACCGGCTGCTCGACGAGGCCCTGCGCGCCGCGAGTGAACGGCCCGAGCTCGCCACCCTCGGCGAGCGGCTGAACGCCGAGCAGCTGCGCACCATGGCCCAGGGCGCCAGCGCCCTGCTGGTGGCCGCGGCCGCCGCCGAGTACGGGCACTACGTGAAGATCCGCGGGGAGCGGCGCGAGGAACTGCTCCTGGGGCCCGCCGCGGCCTCCGCCGGCGGGGACGAGGACGAGGAGCGGGGCGGTGGCGGAGGGGCGGGGATCAGCGCCGTGGTCGCGGTGCTGGCGCCGGTCCTGGCCGGGACCGCCATGCTCATCTTCCTGCTGGTGGGCTACATCCTGAAGATGATCGAGCCCGAACCGGCCTTCGCGGAGACGATGCTGACGGCGGGTTGGCTGTTCGGCGCGCTGACGGCCGCGGCCCTGCTCTGCGCGGTCATCGGGCTGCTGGTGACGGCGGTCCGCAACAGCGCGACCGAGGTGGCGGCGGACGAGACCGAGGCCGTACCGGACGAGGTGGCGCGGGCCCGCGAGGCATGGCGGCACGCGCTGCTCGAACGCGGCATCATCCCCTTCCTGCGAGACGCCCTGGCCGACCCGAGCGCGGGCCCGGGCTTCCCGACCCCGCGCACCCCGGAGGCCGGGCGCATCCCGAGCCTGGGCTACACCCGCCCCGACTTCACCAGCCCGGGCTCCGCCTCGGAAAGCCCCCGCCCGGGCTACACCCCGCCGGACTTCACCAGCCCGGACTTCGGCGGCCCGGAACGCGAACCCCAGTAGGAGAACAGGGCTCCGGGGGGCGTGGCCTCCCGGAGCCCCGCCCCCCGTCGGCCGTGCTCAGTCCGCCAGGGGCAGGTAGACGCGGTTGCCCGAGGCGGCGAATTCCGCGGACTTCTCCGCCATGCCCGCCTGGATCTCGTCCGCCTTCAGGTCGCCGCCGTGTTCGCGGCGGATGTCCTGGGAGATCTTCATCGAGCAGAACTTCGGGCCGCACATCGAGCAGAAGTGCGCCGTCTTGGCCGGCTCGGCGGGCAGGGTCTCGTCGTGGAACTCACGGGCCGTGTCCGGGTCGAGGGCCAGGTTGAACTGGTCCTCCCAGCGGAACTCGAAGCGGGCGTCGGAGAGCGCGTCGTCCCACTCCTGGGCGCCCGGGTGGCCCTTGGCGAGGTCCGCCGCGTGCGCCGCGATCTTGTAGGTGATCACGCCGGTCTTGACGTCGTCCCGGTTCGGCAGGCCCAGGTGCTCCTTGGGCGTGACGTAGCAGAGCATCGCCGTGCCCCACCAGGCGATCATCGCGGCGCCGATGCCCGAGGTGATGTGGTCGTAGGCGGGCGCGACGTCCGTGGTCAGCGGGCCGAGGGTGTAGAACGGCGCCTCCTCGCAGATCTCCTGCTGGAGGTCGATGTTCTCCTTGATCTTGTGCATCGGGACATGCCCCGGGCCCTCGATCATCGTCTGCACGTTGTGGCGCTTGGCGATCGTGTTCAGCTCGCCCAGCGTCTTCAGCTCCGCGAACTGAGCCGCGTCGTTGGCGTCCGCGATGGAGCCGGGCCGCAGCCCGTCACCCAGCGAGTACGTGACGTCGTACGCCGCGAGGATCTCGCACAGCTCCTCGAAGTTCGTGTAGAGGAAGTTCTCCTTGTGGTGCGCGAGGCACCACGCGGCCATGATCGAGCCGCCGCGCGAGACGATGCCGGTCTTGCGGCGGGCGGTCAGCGGCACGTACGGCAGCAGCACGCCCGCGTGGACGGTCATGTAGTCGACGCCCTGCTCGGCCTGCTCGATGACCGTGTCCTTGTAGATCTCCCAGGTCAGGTCCTCGGCGCGGCCGTCGACCTTTTCGAGTGCCTGGTAGAGCGGCACGGTGCCGATCGGGACCGGGGAGTTGCGCAGCACCCACTCGCGCGTGGTGTGGATGTTGCGGCCCGTGGACAGGTCCATGACCGTGTCGGCGCCCCACTTGGTCGCCCAGGTCATCTTGTCCACTTCCTCCTCGATGGAGGAGGTGACGGCGGAGTTGCCGATGTTGGCGTTGACCTTCACCAGGAAGCGCTTGCCGATGATCATCGGCTCGATCTCCGGGTGGTTCACGTTCGCCGGAAGCACCGCGCGACCTGCGGCGATCTCCTCGCGCACGACCTCGGGGGAGACGTTCTCGCGGATCGCGACGTACTCCATCTCCGGGGTGATCTCGCCCCGGCGCGCGTACGCGAGCTGCGTGACGGCGGCGCCGCCCCGGCCCCGGCGGGGCAGCCGCGGCCGGCCCGGGAAGACCGCGTCGAGGTTCTTGAGGCCGCCGCGCGGCGAGGTGTGCTTGATGCCGTCGTCCTCGGGGCGCACGGGACGGCCCGCGTACTCCTCGGTGTCGCCGCGGCTGATGATCCAGTTCTCGCGCAGCGGGGCGAGGCCGCGCCGTACGTCGGTCTCGATCTGCGGGTCGGTGTACGGACCTGACGTGTCGTAGAGCGTCACGTCCTTGCCGTTGGTGAGGTGGACCTGGCGGACGGGCACCCGGAGGTCGGGCCGGGAACCCGCCAGGTAGCCCTTGTGCCAGCCCGGCTGGCGCTCGGTGCGGTCGTCGGCTTCCGTGCCGACGGCAGGCGTGCGTGCGTCCTGAATGGTCATAAGACCTGATCTCCCTACGCCGGCATTACCCGGTAACAGGTTCGGCGGTCGACGCAGCCTCCTCCCGTACGCATCCGTGATGCCCGTACGGTGATCAGCGCCCTCTCAGCCCGGTGCTCCGAGCTCCCGCGTTGTGCAAAGTAGCCCCCACGCTAGCGTCATCCATGGCGTGCTGAACAGTGGGCCCCCTCATCTCTTGCGATGATCTGCTGGTGACGCCCTCCCCGCAGCCTCCCATCGAGCCCACGGAACACAGCGACCACTCCGGTCACGCACACGCGGACCACGGCCCTTCCCCCGGCCCCGTCCCCGCCCCCGCGCAGCCCCACGGACACAGCCACGGGCACGGGCACAGCCACGGCCCCGCCGCCCCCGTCTCGAAGCACCTGCGCAAGGTGATCGCGGCCGTGCTGATCCCCTTCGCCACCGCCGTCTTCGTCGGCATGGCCGTGCTCTGGCCCGGCGGCGCCCCCGGCCACGAGCGCACGGGAGTCGGCTTCGACCGGCAGACCCAGCAGGCCAAGGTGGTCGCGCTGGAGCAGGTCGACTGCAAGTCCGTGAACGCCGCGCAGGTCCCGCCCACGAGCGAGGTGTCCACGCCCTCCGGCCGCGAGGCCCGCGCCGCGCAGACCGGCGACTGCAAGAAGGCGACGGTCGAGATCGGCACCGGCCCGGACAAGGGCCGCACCTTCGTGGAGATCGTCCAGCCGGGCGCGCCGCGGCAGTTGGCGGACGGCCAGGAGGTGGTGGTGGCGTACGCCCCCGACGCGCCCCGCGACCTCCAGTACTCGGTCATCGACGTGAACCGGAAGCTGCCCCTCGCCGTCCTCGCCGGCATCTTCGCGCTGGCGGTGGTCCTCGTCGGCCGGATGCGCGGGGTGTTCGCGCTGATCGCGCTGGTGGTCAGCTTCGGCGTGCTGACCCTCTTCATCCTGCCCGCCATCCTCCAGGGTTCGAACCCGCTGGTGGTGGCGGTGGTCGGGGCGAGCGCCATCATGCTGATCGCGCTCTACATGTGCCATGGGCTGACGGCCCGTACCTCCGTGGCGGTCCTCGGCACGCTCGTCTCGCTGCTGCTCATCGGGCTGCTGGGCTCGGTGTTCATCGACTGGGCGTTCCTCACCGGCAACACCGACGACAACACCGGTCTCATCCACGGGCTCTACCCGGAGATCGACATGAGCGGCCTGCTGCTCGCGGGTGTGATCATCGGATCGCTCGGTGTGCTGGACGATGTGACGGTCACCCAGACCTCGGCCGTCTGGGAGCTGCACCAGGCCGATTCCACACTGGGGCCCCGCGGCCTCTACCGGGCGGCCATCCGGATCGGGCGCGACCACATCGCCTCGGTGGTCAACACCCTGGTGCTGGCCTACGCGGGCGCCGCGCTGCCGCTGCTCCTGCTCTTCTCCATCGCCAACAGCAGCATGGGGGCCGTCGCGAACAGCGAGCTGGTCGCGGTGGAGATCGTACGGACCCTCGTGGGCTCGATCGGCCTGGTCGCCTCGGTCCCGGTGACGACGGCGCTGGCCGCGCTGGTGGTCTCGGCCGACCGGCCGGAGTCCCGGACCGCCGCTCCGGCCGCGGGACCGGTGCGCGGCGGCCGGGGCCGGCGGCGCAAGCGCTGAGCGCTCTCCTCAGGGGTGTTCTGCTCAGCCGGCGTTCTACCGGTCGGCGTTCTCGCCAGCCGGCGTTCTCGCCAGCCGGTGTTCTCGCCAACCGGTGTTCTCGCCAACCGGCCTTCTGCTCAGCCGGCGTTCTGCTCGTTCTGCCGCGCCTCGGCGAGGATCTTGCCCAGCGCCTCGTCGAGGTTCTCCTCGAAGTCGCCGGTGTTGCGCTCCTGTCCGAGCGGAACGATCCGGTCGGTGCGGTCGAGGAACGCGACGAGCGGCGCGGCGCTGGCGCGGAACAGCGCCCGGTCGCCGCCGACCTGAAGTCTGATGTGGACGTCGGACAGCTCCTCGGGATCGGTGGGCGCGATGTGCACATCGCCGTCACCGCAGGGCTTGTTGATGCCGTCGAGCAGCAGCTCGCGGCCGAACGCCCAGGTCACGGGCGCGTCTCCGGGAAGGTGGAAGGTCAGGCGGACTGCGTAGGGATCACGGGCGTCGTACCGGAGTTCCACCGGAATCCGGAACGAGAGCTCCTCGGAAACGAGGAAACTCATCATGACTTCTGCCTGTACCGACTCGCGCATTGCCTACCCCGCTGTAGTGGAAGTGGCCAGGAATGATCCCCCAGGCTCCTCTTGACAAGAGTGGTGTAAGTGGATGCAGATCACAAGGAGTGAGTTTTCAGATACTGATAGAGAAGGAGAGGGTGCTCAACAGCGCGCCTACTTCACTCTGTAGTCGTTTGACTACATAGGGCAACCGCTCTTGCTGGTGCAGGGGTAGGGAAATGGCCATGGTCGCGGCCGCGTCCCCCGCTGTGATGGGAAGCGCGGCGCATACCGTGCCCAGGGCATATTCCTGGCGTTCGGTCACTGTCTGCATCGGCCCGAGGCTCCCGATCCGGTTTTCCAGGGCCCGCAGATCCCGCACCGTATAAGGGGTGATCGCCTCGACCGGATGACGGTCGAAATACTCCCTGCGCGTCTTCTCGTCGAGCTGTCCGAGCAGGCACTGCCCGATGGCGTGCGCGTGGCCGGTCTCGCGGAAGTCGGCCCACTCCTCGCAGGCGGGGGTGGCCGGGGTGTCGGAGACGCCGACCACCTCGATCTCACCCTCGCGGTAGACCGCGAAGTAGACGGGCGCCCCGACCGCGTCGCGGAAGTGCGCGAGGGAGTCGAGGATCATGCTGCGACGTTTCTGCTGTAGTCCCCCATGGGCCAGCCGGGCCGCGGCCTCGCCGAGGACGAAGACCCCGCCCTCCCTGCGCAGATAGCCCTCGTGCGTCAGGGTGCGCAGCAGGTGGTAGGCGGTGGGCAGCGGAAGCCCGGCCTCGCGCGCCAGCTGCTTCGCCGGGGCTCCCCCGGTGTGCGCCACGGCGGCTTCGAGCAGTCTCAGCGCTCTCTGCACCGAACCGATCAGCGTCGGCACACCGGCATTGTGAAGCGGATCCACAGCTCACCCCCAGGCATGGCGGCGGGCTTCGGGGGAGGCCCGCCCTGCGGGGGCCGCCCCCGCGCGCGCCACCGCTCCTGGGGCTCGTGCTCGGCGGGTCGTCAACAGCGCCGCGGCTCAGGGCGGGCAGTACCGGCTTCCGGTGCCCAGGGGAGCGGCACTGCTCGGCACTCTATCGGCCTCTTCCGGAGGTGCGAGCGGCCGAGAGCGCCGCCTTCCCTCACATGGCTCAATCGGCCGGCGACCGGCTCCGGCCGGCCGGTCTGGCCCCGCTCGCTACCAGTCGGAGGAGGACTTCGTCCGTCCGCCGCCGGCCTTCTTCACCACGAAGACCAGGCCGGCGACCAGGGCGACGAAGAGGAGCAGCTTGAAGACGAGCGAGATCAGCGCGCCCAGCACGCTGGTGATGACGCCGCCGAAGACGAACAGCGCGATGAGCGGGACGGCGACCCACTTCACCCACCAGGGCATGCCTGCGAATATCTTCCGGATCCCGTCCATGTCCTCGACCTCTTCCTCGGCTTCCCCGTACCTGACCTTCCGCTTCCGATGCTAGGAGGGCGCGGGCGCCGAGCGGGGCCCGCGAGCCCCCGGAGTCCCCTGATCCGCCCCTTAGGGGGATCAGGGGAACGACCCTCATCCGAGGGCCCGCTCACGCCTCCGGCGGGGAGAACACCACCATCACCCGGAGGTCCTCGGTGATGTGGTGGAACCTGTGCGGGACGCCGGCCGGGACATAGACCACGCTGCCGCGCGCCACGGTGGTGGTCTCCTCGCCGACCGTGATCGAGGCCCGCCCGCTGACGACGAAGTACACCTCGTCCTGCCGGTGGGGCTGCTGCGGATCGGTCCGCCCGGCGTCGAGCGCGTACAGCCCGACCGACATGTTCCGTTCGCGCAGGAACTGCAGATAGGCGCCGTCGTTGGCGGCCCGCTCCGCTTCGAGCTCGTCAAGCCGGAACGCTTTCATCGTCGTTGTGCCCCTTGTACTCGGTCGTGCCCGCGCATCCGCTGCTCCCGCGGATGTCCCACCGGGATCTTCTCTGCCACGATCAGACACATGACGAATTTTGTAGTCAAGACGCTCGCCAACGCGGCCGCACTGGCCGTCGCCATCTGGCTGGTCGCCGGCATCACGCTGGACGACGGCAGCAGCACGGGCCGCCGGACCCTGACCCTGATCCTGGTCGCCCTGCTCTTCGGACTGGTCAACCTGATCGTCAAGCCGCTGGTGAAGCTGCTCTCGCTGCCGCTGTTCATCCTCACGCTCGGCCTGTTCACCCTCGTCGTGAACGCGCTGATGCTGCTGCTGACCTCGTGGCTGGCCGACCAGTTCGACCTCAGCTTCCATGTGGACAACTTCTGGTCGGCGCTGATCGGCGGCCTGATCATCTCCATCGTCTCCTGGGCCCTGAACCTGGTCCTCCCCGACAACGACTGAGCGCGGCCGCCCTCCGGCCGAGGCGGCGCACGCCCCGGCCCGCCGGATGTCCGTACGCGAGGCAGTGAAGGAGCCCCACCGCGTGAACCAGTACGACGGCCTCGGCGACGGCACCCGCGCCGTCCGGGCCGGGCTGCCCGAGCCCGTCAAGAACGAACCGCCGCTGCCCGGACCGGTGTTCGCCGCCCACTTCCATCTGCCGGGCGAGGTCGAGGGCCCGTACGCCTACGGCCGCGACACCAACCCGACGTGGACCCTCCTGGAGCGGGCGATCGGGGAGCTGGAGGCCCCGGGCCAGGAGGTGGACACCGTCGTCTTCGCCTCGGGCATGGCCGCGATCTCCGCGGTCCTGCTCTCCCAGGCGCGCGGCGGCGACACCGTCGTCCTGCCCGACGACGGCTACCAGGCCCTGCCGCTGCTGCGCGAGCAGCTGGAGGCGTACGGGATCCACGTCCGCACCGCCCCGACCGGCGGGGACGCCCAGCTCGGGCAGCTCGACGGGGCCCGGCTGCTGTGGATCGAGACCCCGTCCAACCCGGGGCTCGACGTGTGCGACGTACGGCGGCTGGTGGCCGCCGCGCACGCCGGCGGGACCCTGGTCGCCGTCGACAACACCCTCGCCACCCCGCTCGGGCAGCGCCCCCTGGAGCTCGGCGCGGACTTCTCCGTGGCCAGCGGCACCAAGGGCCTCACCGGCCACGGCGACCTGCTGCTCGGCTACGTCGTCTGCCGCGACCCGGAGACGGCGGCGCGGGTCCGCCGGTGGCGCAAGATCGTCGGCGCGATCCCGGGCCCCATGGAGGCATGGCTCGCCCACCGCTCGCTGGCCACGATCCAGCTGCGCGCCCAGCGCCAGTGGACCAACGCCCTGGCCGTGGCCGAGGCGCTGACCGGCCGCGCCGAGGTGACCGGGCTGCGCTACCCGGGGCTGGCCACGGACCCCTCGCACCCGACGGCGGCCCGCCAGATGCGCGGATTCGGCTCGGTGGTCTCCTTCACCCTGCCCGACCGGGCCCACGCGGAGCGGTTCATGACCGCCCTGCACCTCGTCGAGGACGCCACGAGCTTCGGCGGGGTACGGTCCACCGCCGAGCGGCGCGGGCGCTGGGGCGGCGACGCCGTGCCGGAGGGCTTCATCCGCTTCTCCGCAGGCGCCGAGGACACCGCCGACCTCGTCGCGGACGTGCTGCGCGCCCTGGACTCCGCCCGCTGATCCGCCTCCGGCGACCGCCGGACGGATCGCGGCGGGAGCGGTCCGAGCCTCCCCCCAAGTGGCTCGGACCGCCCTGGGTTCCGCTCGCGAAGAACCACGCCACAAGGCTAATTGACTCCGTGTCAGAGTCCAATCACGGTAACGACAGGGACCTATCGGGAAATTTATAGTGGTAGGCCCCCATCGAGAGGTGCCGCTATGGATCTGGCCCTGCTGCGCACCTTCGTCACCGTCCACCGGGCCGGTTCCTTCACCCGCGCCGCCGCCCTGCTGGGGCTCTCCCAGCCCGCGGTGACCTCGCAGATCCGCACCCTGGAGCGGCAGTTGGGGCGCCCGCTCTTCCACCGCCGGGCCCGCGGGGTCACGCCCACGGCCGTCGGCGACGAACTCGCCCACAAGGCGGCCCCTCACCTCGACGCCCTGCTGCGGATCACCGAGGCCGAGCGGGAGGACGCCGGCGCGCTGCGGTCCCTGCACATCGCCGGGCCGCCCGAGATCCTGTCCCTGCGCGTGCTGCCCGCGCTGGCACCGCTCGTGGGCCAGGGCCACACCCTGCGCGCCACGCTGCTGGCCGACTCCGGGACCGCCCTGGACGGGCTCGCCTCCGGCCACCACGACCTCGTCGTCACCACCGCCCGCCCGCGCGGCGGCCCCTTCACCGCCACCGCCCTGTGCGACGAGGAGCACGTGCTGGTCGCCGCGCCCTACTGGGCCGCCCTCGTGGACACCGGCCGGCTGCGGGAGGAGGGGCCCGCCGCGCTGGACGGCATGCCGCTCGTGGAGATCCACGAGACCCTGCCCCTCGTCACCCGCTACTGGTGCGCCGTCTTCGACACCCCGCCGGACGCCCGCTCCCTGGCCGCCACCGTCGTCGTCCCCGATCTGCGGGCCGTCCGGGAATGCGTGCTCGGCGGTGCGGGGATCGCCGTCCTGCCGCGCTATCTCTGCCAGGACGCCCTCGACGCCGGGCGGCTCGTGGCCCTGGCCGAGCCGTCCGTACCGCCGCTGCGCACCTGGTTCCTCGTCGTACGGACCGGCAGCCCCGCGCTGGCCCATCTCGGCCGGGCGCGCGACCGGCTGCTGAGTGCCGCCGCGCACTGGTGAGCCCCCGCTTTCCGCGCGTGCCGCGTTTCAGAAGCGGAGCGGTGGGCCACTCTTCTCCCATGACCGAACGTCCCGTGGTCAAACGCACCGCCCGCGCGATCCTGCTCGACGGTGACGACCTGATCCTCATCAAGCGCACCAAGCCCGGCGTCGACCCGTACTGGCTCACCCCCGGCGGGGGCGTGGAGCCCTCGGACACCACCGTCGTCGACGCCCTCCACCGGGAGGTCCACGAAGAGCTCGGCGCGAAGATCACCGATGTCGTGCCCTGCTTCGTCGACACCGTGGAGCACATCGCCGAGCAGGGGGTGACCGGCGTGAAGGTGCAGCACTTCTTCGTCTGCCGCCTCGAATCGATGGACCCGAGCCAGCGGCACGGCCCCGAGGTGGACGAGCCGGCGGGCGAGTACGAGATCGTCCGGGTGCCGTTCAGCCGGGTGGGCATCGCCGCCGTCCACCTCGTCCCGCTCTCCCTGCGGCACTACCTCGACGGGAACATCGAGGGCGTACGCGCCATGCACGCGCCCGACCTGGGCTGAGATCCGGCCGGCCTCGGCTGAGAGCCGGCGCCGGCCTCGGCCGAGTGCCGGCCGGCCGGTCCGGGAGCCGGCCGGAGGCAGCGCGGGCCGAGCCGGGCGGGGCGCCGTACCCCGCTCAGCTCGCGATGCCCGCCAGTTCCTCCACGGCGTCGTGCCGGATCCGCTCCCCGGGGATGCCGATCCGCAGCAGCTCGTGCACCCCGTTGCGGATCATCGCCGGGGGCCCCGAGACGAAGGCGTCGTACGAGCTCCACGGGCCGTGCTCGCCCACCGCGTGCGGCAGCTGCCCGGCCAGCCCGTCACCGACCACCGGCCGCACCGACAGCCAGGGGTGGGAGCGCTGGAGGCCCAGCAGGGTGTCCTTGTCGTACAGGTCGCTGTCGCTGCGCGCCCCGAAGAACACCTCCACCGGCCGCCGTTCGCCGTGCTCGGCCACGTCCTCGATCAGCGCCTTGATCGGGGCGATGCCGGTACCGCCGCCCAGGCAGAGCATCCCGTTGTCCGTGCTGTGGTCCACCACCATCGACCCCGCTGGGGGTCCGAGGCGCAGGACGTCGCCCGGCCGGGCGTGCCGGACCAGCGCGTTGGAGACCCAGCCGGCCGGGACGGCCTTGACGTGGAAGGACAGCAACCCGTCGGCGCGCGGGGCCGAGGCGAAGGAGTAGTGCCGCCAGACCCGCGGCCACCACGGGGTCTCCAGGGTCGTGTACTGGCCGGCCACGAAGGGGTAGGGCTGGTCGGGGCGGACCGTCAGCACCGCGATGTCGGGGGTGCGCAGTTCGTGGGAGACCACCTCGGCATGCCACCAGGCAGGGGCCCGGGCCTCGTCCTGCGCCGCCGCGTCGATCATGATCTGGGAGATCGCGGTGTACGCCCGTACCCACGCGGCCTGGGTCTCCGGCCCCCAGCTCTCCGAGGCGTACCGGGCCAGCGCGCCCACCAGGGCCTCACCGACGGCCGGGTAGTGGGCGGCCATGGTTCCGTACTTGCGGTGCCCGGCGCCCAGGCGGCACAGGTAGGGGGTGAGCACGGCCGGGTCGTCGATGTGCTCGGCGGCGGTCAGCAGCGCCTTGAGCAGCCGGTCGCGCTGCGTGTCCATGGCCACGGGGAACATGTCCCGCACCTCGGGGTGCCCGGTGAAGACCAGGGCGTAGAAATAGGAGGTCACCTTGTCGGCGACGGGGGCGATCTCCGCGAGGGTCCGGCGGATGAGCACGGCGTCCGGTGAGGGGCCGGTGGCACCGCCCTCGGACGGTATCCGGCCCGCGTCGGGTCTGGCCGGTCTGCTGGGCGGAGCGTCCATGCGTGCCTCGCTTCGAGCATCTCGTCGGTCTGCACACGCCACGGCCTGTGAATCCGTGGTTCCAGGATTCACAGCGTGCCAGCCGCCCCAGGAGGCTGCGGGGAAACGGGGAAAATCCGCGATTCGAACCCACTTTCCTCCTAAGATGTCCCCACTCCCGGGCGTGCCACCTCCAGCAGCTGGTATGCCTCGCGCAGATCCCGGCCCTCGTAGACGTGTGTCGCGCGTTCGGCCAGGTAGGGCCGTGCGTTGACCGCCACCGACACCGCGACCGCCTCGAAGAGGTGCGCGTCGGACACCGAGTCCCCATATGCGACGCAGTCCTCCCGGGTCACCCCGAACCGCGCCCGCAGCTGCTCGGCCACCGTGACCTTGCCCAGCGGGGTGAGGATTCCGGCGGCTTCCACGGGCCGGGTGAAGGGCACCTCCGGGAACACCGAGCCGTGCGCGGCGTCGGCGCCCCATTCGAGGAGCAGTTCCACGAAGAAGGAGGGCGAGAGGGAGATCACCGCGCAGTAGTCCCCGCGCCGGCGGATCTCCTGCCAGACCTCCCGGATGCCCGCGAGCCAGGGCGCCCCGTCGAACGCGGCCCGGACATGCGCGGCGGTGAGCCCCGCCCACAGCTCGTGAACGGCCACCGAGAACTGGTGCGGGCCGATCTCCTGCGCGATGAAGGCCCGGTCCAGGGCGGCCAGCTCGGCGCTCACGCCGAGCTGTCGGGAGATTTCCGCCGGCGACGAGGAGCCGTACATCAGCGTTCCGTCGAGGTCGAAGAGGTGCAGGAGCGGCATAGCCCCTGAGGTTAGTGGCTCGGTTTCACGTGAAACAGCGTGTTTCACGTGAAACATCGGCCGTGAGCGCGCGAGCGGGGCGGGCATGTTTCACGTGAAACATCCAACTCGGCAATCCCCTGGACGGAGCCCGATCCATGATCCAGTCTGGCCCGGTGACACCACCACACATCACCGATCTACCGATCCGGGCGCTGACCGTGGACGATCTCCACTACTGCGCCGACCTCTCCGAAGATCGTGGCTGGCTCCGCGAGGACCACAAGTGGGGGCTGCTGCTGGCCGCCGGGAACGGCTACGGAGTCGACGCACCGGACGGCCGGGGACTGGCCGCCGCCTGCGTCGTCACCCGGTACGGCAGTGCCCCCGCCGGACCCGATCTCGCCGCCATCGGCATGGTCCTCGTCGCCGACCGCTACGCCCGCCAGGGGCTGGGCCGCGCCGTGATGAGCCATATCTGCGACGAGGTCCTCAAGGGCCACCCGCTCACCCTGCACGCCACCCCCTTCGGCCGCCCCCTCTACGAGGAGCTGGGCTTCGAGGTGACCGGCCGCGCGGAGATGCTGGTGGGCACCTTCCGGCCCGCGCCCGAGGACACCCCGGCCGCCGACGGCGGCATCCGGATCCGGCCCGCCGTCGCCGAGGACATCCCCCGCATCCTGCGCCTGGACGCCGAGATCTTCGGCGCCGACCGGACGCACATGATCACCCGGCTGCCGGCCTTCGCCGACCGGCTGGTCGTCGCGGAGGACCCCGCCGCGGAGGGCTCGCTCACCGGCTACGCGGCCGCCTGGCCCAATATGCACACCCACGTCATCGGCCCGCTGATCGCCCACGACACCGCGACCGCCCGGGCCCTGGTCACCGCGCTCGCCCTGACCACGGACCGCCCGCTGCGCACCGACATCGACGTGCGCCACGAGGAACTTCTCGGCTGGCTCAAGGGCCGCGGTCTGGAGTCCGTGGCCTTCAACGCCGTCATGACGCGCGGTATCCCGGGCCTGCCCGGCGACTGGACCCGGCGCTGGGCGCCCCTGACCGTGGCCGCGGGCTGAGAGAGGACCTTCGTGGACCTTCGCATGACCGACCCCTCCGAGCTGACGATCCGGCCGGCCACCGAGGCCGACGTCCCCGCGATCGTGGCCCTGCTGGCCGACGACCCGCTGGGGGCCACCCGCGAGTCCCCGGACGACCTCACCCCGTACCTCGCGGCCCTGGAACGCCTCACCGGAGACCCGAACCAGCACCTCGTCGTCGCCGTCCGCGACGGCCGGGTGGTGGGGACGCTCCAGCTGACGATCGTCCCGGGCCTCTCCCGCAAGGGAGCCACCCGCTCGATCATCGAGGGCGTCCGCGTCCACGCGGACGAACGCGGCAGCGGCCTCGGCACCCGGTTCGTCGAATGGGCCATCGAGACCTCCCGCGCCGAGAACTGCTCGCTGGTCCAGCTGACCTCGGACGTGACCCGCACCGACGCCCACCGCTTCTACGAGCGGCTGGGGTTCACCGCCTCCCACGTCGGGTTCAAGCTCCCGCTCTGACCCGGCGGCCGGATCTGCCGGACCGGGCCGCGATGTCGGCGGCCCGGCCTACGATCGGGAGGATGAGCCCCCTTCCCCTCATCACCACCGCCGAGCGCCGCGGCCGGCTCGGCCTGCGCCACCGGCTGGCCCCCTCGGCCCGCGCCACGACGGTCGACGAGGCGGCGGACTCCGTCGTCGCCCTCCATGCCACCGACGCCGCCACCGTCTTCCTCTCCGCGCGCGCCCGGCTGGCCGGGGGCGGCCCCGGGGCCGTCGAGCAGGCGCTCTACGAGGACGTGGGCGTCGTACGGCTGCTCAGCATGCGCAACACCCTCTTCGCGGTCTCCACCGCGCTCGCCCCGTACGTGGACGCGTCGACGGCGCGGGGGATCGCCGTGAAGGAGCGCCGCACCTTCCTCAAGCACCTCGACGAGGACGGGCAGGGACTGGACGCGGCCTGGCTGGCGGAGGCCGAAGCCGCCGCACTCGCCACTCTCGACGTACAAGGTCCGCTCACCGGAAGCCAGTTGTCCGCCGCCGTCCCCGCGCTGCGGCAGAAGATCACCATCGGCCGGGGCAAGAAGTACGAGACCGAGACCGGCGTCGCCACCCGCGTGATCCGCCTGCTGGCCGCCGACGGCCGGATCCGCCGGGACCGGCCGCGCGGCTCGTGGACCTCCAGCCAGTTCCGCTGGGTGCACACCGCGCCCTGGCCCGCCGTGCCCGCCGCCGAGGCCCGCGCGGAGATCGCCCGCCGCTGGCTGTACGCGTACGGCCCGGCCACCGAGGCGGACCTCAAGTGGTGGACCGGCTGGAGCCTCACGGACGTCCGCAAGGCGCTGGCCGCCGTCGGCCCGGACCAGGTGCGGCTCGACGACGGCGGCACCGCCCTCGTCGCCCCGGGGGACACCGCCCCCGTCCCCGCGCCGGAGCCCTGGGCCGCGCTGCTGCCCGGCCTGGACCCGGCGGGCATGGGCTGGGCCGACCGCGGCTTCCACCTCGACCCCGCGCACCGGCCCGCGCTCTTCGACTACGCCGGCAACATCGGGCCCACCGTGTGGTGGAACGGCGAGATCGTCGGCGGCTGGGCCCAGCGCCCCGACGGCGAGATCGTCTGGCGGCTGCTGGCCGACCACGGCCGCGCCGCCGAGGAGGCCGTCGCCGCCGAGGCCGCCCGGCTCGCCGCGTGGGTGGGAGCGGCCCGGATCACCCCGCGCTTCCGCACCCCGCTGGAGCGCGAACTCGTCTCCTGAGCCCGGGGCTTCGGCCCGGCGGCGGTCAGCCGATGCCGCGCCAGCCCCGCGGGTCCACCCCGCCGGGCACCGGCGCCTGGGCCTCGTACGGCTCCCGCGTGAACACGAAGGACGCCAGGTCCAGATGGCTCACCGAGCCGTCCTCGCGCCGCACCGCCCGCAGGGTCTCCCCCGTGTAGTAGCCGGAGAGCCCCGTCCAGCTGCCGTCGGGCTCGGCGCGGAAGCGGGCCGTACGCCCCGTCGCGGCGACCGGAGCCAGCTCCAGCGCGCCGTCCGCGAGCAGCCGGACCGCATGGGCGGCGGTCCCCCAGTACCAGGGGCCGCACAGCTCCAGCGGCAGCCGCGCGGCCTCGGCCTCCGTGAACGGCCGCCACGGCTGCGGGAAGCGGGGCTCGGCGTCCGCGACGATCGCCACCAGGTCCACGGCCACTCCCGAAGCGGGCACCCCCGAGGTGCAGTTGGCCAGGACCACGGCGGCCACATCGTCCGCCTCACTCAGCCACAGCCCCGCGACGAACCCCGGCAGCGAACCGCCGTGCCCGGCGAGCCTGCGCTCGCCGTGGGCCGCCAGCTGCATGCCCAGCCCGTAGCCGAGATCGGCGAGGCCCGGCTCGGGCGGTGCGGACGGCCGGCGCATCTCCCGTACCGACTCCGCGCCCAGGACCCGCTCGTCACCGCGCAGCAGGAAGCCCGCGAAACGGGCCAGGTCCCGCGTCGTGGACCACAGCTGGCCGGCGGCGGCCATCAGCCCCAGGTCCTCCAGCGGCTCCGGCATCATGACGTCCGCCCACGGATGCACCGCCCAGCCCCCGGCATGCGGGGCCAGCGGCGCGGCGCTCGTACGGTCCAGGCCCAGCGGCTCCAGCACCTCCGCGCGCAGGACCTCCTCCCAGGGCCTGCCGCGCAGCGCCTCCACCAGCGAACCCAGCAGGGTGTAGCCCGGGTTGGAGTAGTGGTGCCTGCTGCCCGGGGTGAGCTTGAAGGGCTCCTCACCCAGCACATCGGCGAGCGCAGGACGCAGCGCGCCGGGGGTGCGCTCCCACCACGGGCCGGGGGTCTCCGCGGCCAGCCCGCCGGTGTGGGAGAGCAGCTGGGCCACGGTCACCCGGCCCACGCCGGTCCCCGGCAGATGCTTCTCCAGCGGGTCGTCGAGGCTCAGCAGCCCCTCGTCCCGCAGCCGCATCACCATGACCGCGGTGAACGTCTTGCTGATCGACCCGATCCGGTACTGCACGTTCCCGTCCGGGCCGTGCCCCTCCACCGAGGTCCGGGCCCCCTCCCACACCACCTCGCCCCCGCGCAGGACGGCCGCCACCACCGACGGGGCGCGCCCCGCGCTCTGCGCGACGGCGATCCGGTGCCTCAGCGCACGACGGGTCGCGGGAAGGAGTTCGAGGTCCTCGGCAAGCTCATCCATGATCTGTAGGTTCTCACTTTCGATGTCACTTCCTCAGACGGTCCGGCGGTCTGGACCATCGCCCAGGAGCATCACGAACCTGCTTCGGCACCCGTCCGTTCCATCCACTCGCGGACGGTTACTGCCCGCTCGATGTGGCTGACGATGTCCTTCTTGAGCCGTGTCCAGGGTCTCCGGGATCTTGTCGAAGGCCGGGCCGGGATGCAATCCGGCAACGGGCAGGACCCCAGACTTCCTCGAACTGCTCCAAGGTGAGTTGTTCGGGCTCGTGGCCTTCCCACTCCGAGACGGGCGACTCGGCTGTGATCCCGAACCTGCTGTCGTACTCATCGAGGCGGCCTGCATCGCGGGCCCCCTGCCACTCGGCGAGGGAGGCAGCTGCGATCGGGATCAGCTCAGGCCCTTCGAGTTCGACCTGCCGGGTCACCCAGCCGTCGGCGTCGACCTCGAAGTAGAACCAGGTGTCTTCCTCGTCCCAGTAACAGCGCATCCATGTCTTCACGAGCCCATGATGGCGGCGGCCTGCGCGCCAGCCGCTGCGGTGTCCCATTCCAGTGGATCGTCATCTGGACTGCTGGGATGCTCATGCTGTGACCACCACGACGAGCGAACCACAGACCGGCGGCGGATGGGACGGCCCCTATTACCGCGTCCTCGCCGCAGGCTTCGAGGCCCTGTTCCTCCCAAACCCTGACGAGGTGCTCGATGAGGTGTGCAATGTGGATGTCGAGGTCCACCTTCCCGATGGCTCTCGCTGGAGTGCGACGATCTTCACCCTCGCCGAGGTGGACCGGCTGATGAGGAGATGGGAGGGGACCGGAGAAGCCGCAGGAGGCCGGTGCTTCTGGTGCTCGGACGGGCTGATCGTCCGAGAACCTGGCATCCGAGGCATGGTGAGCGTGATCGCCAAGCTGCTGGCGTCGGACGAGTTCGACGGAGCCTTTCATCGCCTGTCCGACCCGGAGTGAACTCCGGATTCATGACGCCGCACCATCTTGAGACGTTCGAATAGCCCTGAGCACCCTCCTGAGGGTCTTGACCTGCCAGTCTCAGACCCGTGTCAGGTATGCCATCGCTCGGCCATCGCTCGTGAGATGTGGCCACGCAAGCTGAGGCCCTGCATGATCGGATGCTACGTGTTGGCCATGTCCACGAAGCGCGAGTAGTGGCCCTGGAAGGCCACGGTGATGGTGGCCGTGGGGCCGTTGCGGTGCTTGGCGACGATCAGGTCGGCCTCGCCGGCGCGGGGGGACTCCTTCTCGTAGGCGTCCTCGCGGTGCAGCAGGATCACCATGTCCGCGTCCTGCTCGATGGAGCCGGATTCACGCAGGTCGGAGACCATCGGCTTCTTGTCGGTGCGCTGCTCGGGGCCACGGTTCAGCTGGGAGAGCGCGATCACCGGGACCTCCAGCTCCTTCGCCAGCAGCTTGAGGTTTCGGGACATGTCCGAGACCTCCTGCTGGCGGCTCTCGGGACGGCGCGAGCCGCCCGACTGCATCAGCTGGAGGTAGTCGATGACCACGAGCGAGAGGTCGTTGCGCTGCTTGAGCCGGCGGCACTTGGCGCGGATCTCCATCATCGACAGGTTGGGGGAGTCGTCGATGTAGAGGGGGGCGGCGGACACGTCGGGCATCCGGCGGGCGAGCCGGGTCCAGTCGTCGTCCGTCATCGTGCCCGACCGCATGTGGTGCAGCGCCACCCGGGCCTCCGCCGAGAGCAGGCGCATGGCGATCTCGTTGCGCCCCATTTCGAGGGAGAAGATCACGCTCGGCAGGTTGCTCTTGATGGAGCAGGCCCGCGCGAAGTCCAGCGCGAGCGTGGACTTACCCATCGCGGGACGGGCGGCGATGACGATCATCTGGCCGGGGTGCAGGCCGTTGGTCAGGGAGTCCAGGTCCGTGAAGCCCGTCGGGACGCCGGACATCTGGCCGCTGCGCGAGCCGATGGCCTCGATCTCGTCGAGCGCGCCCTCCATGATGTCGCCGAGCGGCAGGTAGTCCTCGGAGGTCCGCTGCTCGGTGACGGCGTAGATCTCCGCCTGGGCGCTGTTGACGATCTCGTCGACGTCCCCGTCGGCGGCGTACCCCATCTGTGTGATCTTCGTACCGGCGGCGACGAGGCGGCGCAGGACGGCCCGCTCGTGGACGATCTCCGCGTAGTACTCGGCGTTCGCCGCGGTCGGCACGGACTGCACCAGGGTGTGCAGGTACGAGGCCCCGCCCACCTTGCTGATCTCGCCGCGGCGGGTGAGCTCGGCGCCCACGGTGATGGGGTCGGCCGGCTCGCCCTTGGCGTACAGGTCGAGGATGGCCTGGTAGATCGTCTCGTGCGAGGGCCGGTAGAAGTCGTGGCCCTTGATGACCTCGACGACATCGGCGATGGCGTCCTTCGAGAGCAGCATGCCGCCCAGGACGGACTGCTCGGCGTCCAGGTCCTGCGGGGGGACGCGCTCGAAGCCGCCGCCGTCGCCGCCCTCCCAGGAACCGCCCTCGCGGCCCCGGTCGTGCTGCTCGTCGCCGCGGCCGCGGCCCTCGCCCTTGCGGCGCGGACGGGCGGGCAGACGGTCGCTCGGACCGCTGTCGGCCCAGGGGTCGTCCATGGGCTCGGCCATGCTCACCGGGCCGCCTCCTCCCGTCCGCAAAGCGGACCTTGCCGTGCCACTCTTTCTACGACACGGCTCTGACATATGGGGCACCCGAACCGGCTCTCGGCGAGTCGGGCAACGCACCACGGTAGGGCCGCGGGCGGCGTCAGCCAATCTTGTTATCCACAGGGTCTGTGGATGAGATGTGGATGACGGCGCCAATGCTGTGGGTAACTCCCCGGAAGCTGTGTACGGACCGGGGGAGGACGCTGTGGACAAAATCACCCGGGGCACCCCCGCACCCCATCTGAGCTGCACTTTTGCTGTCCACGGGGCTGGGGGAAGAAATTTCTTCGGCGGCTTCGCGAGATCCCTCCCAACGAGGTGGGAGGAACGTGCAAGTCAGCGCCTTGGTAAGGACTCAAAGACAGTTGCGTCCATTACCTGTGGAAGATTAGATTGAGCACATGACACAGGCCCTCACAGCACCGCCGGCAGGGCCGAGACGGCACGACCGGGAGATCCTCGCCCTCGCGGTCCCCGCCTTCGGCGCCCTCGTGGCCGAGCCGCTCTTCGTCCTGGCCGACAGCGCCATCGTGGGACACCTCGGCACCCCCCAGCTGGCCGGTCTCGGCATCGCCGCCGCCCTGCTCACCACCGCCGTGAGCGTCTTCGTCTTCCTCGCCTACGCCACCACCGCGGCCGTCGCCCGCCGGGTCGGCGCGGGCGATCTCCCCGCGGCCATCCGGCAGGGCATGGACGGCATCTGGCTCGCCCTCCTGCTGGGCGCCGCCGTGGTCGCGGTGGTCCTGCCCGCCGCGCCCTGGCTGGTCTCCCTCTTCGGCGCCTCCGACGTGGTGGCCCCGCACGCGATCACCTACCTGCGGATCTCCTCGCTCGGCATCCCGGCGATGCTCGTGGTGCTCGCCGCCACCGGTGTCATCCGCGGCCTCCAGGACACCCGTACCCCGCTCTACGTAGCCATCGGCGGCTTCGCCCTCAACGGAGCCCTGAACCTCGCCCTCGTCTACGGCGCCGGCCTCGGCATCGCCGGCTCCGCCTGGGGCACGGTGATGGCCCAGTGCGCCATGGCCGCCGCCTACCTCTTCGTCGTCGTCCGCGGGGCCCGGCGGCACGGGGCCTCCCTGCGCCCCGACGCCGCGGGCATCCGGGCCTGCGCCCAGGCCGGTGCTCCCCTGCTGGTCCGGACGCTGTCGCTGCGCGCCATCCTGATGATCGCGACCGTGGTCGCGGCCCGGCTCGGCGACGCCGACATCGCCGCCCACCAGATCCTGCTCTCCCTGTGGAGCCTGCTCGCCTTCGCCCTGGACGCCATCGCGATCGCCGGGCAGGCGATCATCGGCCGGTACCTCGGGGCGGGGGACACCGACGGCGCCAAGGCCGTCTGGCGCCGCATGGTCCGGTGGGGCATCGTCACCGGCCTCGTCCTGGGCCTGCTCGTGGCCCTGTCCCGGCCCGTCTTCATCCCGCTGTTCACCAGCGACCCGGCGGTCGAGAGCGCCCTGCTGCCGGCCCTGCTGGTCGTGGCCCTCTCCCAGCCCGTCTCCGGGATCGTCTTCGTGCTCGACGGGGTGCTGATGGGCGCGGGTGACGGGCCCTACCTGGCCCGGGCCATGCTCGTGACCCTCGCGGCGTTCACCCCGGTCGCCCTGCTCGTACCGGCCCTGGGCGGGGGCCTGACGGCCCTCTGGGGCGCCATGACGCTGATGATGCTGGTCCGGATGGTCACCCTCCAGCTGCGGGCCCGCTCGGGCCGCTGGGCGGTCGCGGGCGCCACCCGCTAGCTGTTTCACGTGAAACATGCGGGCGGGCCGCGCGGTGTTTCACGTGAAACCAGGAGCGGTGTTTCACGTGAAACACCGCCCCGAGTCCCGGAACCCGTAGCCCGGACACGACGAAGGGCCGCACCCCGGAGGGTGCGGCCCTTCGCTGTGCAGCCCTTAGGCGGCGACGACCTCGAGGCCCACGTTCGCGGACACGTCGGCGTGCAGACGCACGGAGACCTGGTACGAACCGAGGGTCTTGATCGGGGAGCCCAGCTCGACGCGGCGCTTGTCGACCTTCGGGCCACCCGAAGCCTCGATCGCCGTGGCGATGTCGGCCGGGGTCACGGAACCGAAGAGACGACCGGCGTCACCCGCGCGGGTGGCCAGACGGACCTTCACGCCCTCGAGCTTGGCCTTGACCTCGTTGGCCTGCTCGATGGTCGCGATCTCGTGGATCTTGCGGGCGCGGCGGATCTGCGCCACGTCCTTCTCGCCACCCTTGGTCCAGCGGATCGCGAAACCACGCGGGACCAGGTAGTTGCGAGCGTAACCGTCCTTGACGTCGACGACATCGCCGGCGGCACCGAGGCCAGAGACCTCGTGGGTCAGGATGATCTTCATTATTCGGTCACCCTTTCCTTATCGCGCGGTGGACGTGTAGGGCAGCAGCGCCATCTCACGGCTGTTCTTCACGGCCGTGGCGACGTCACGCTGGTGCTGCGTGCAGTTGCCGGTGACGCGGCGGGCACGGATCTTGCCGCGGTCGGAAATGAACTTCCGCAGCATGTTCGTGTCCTTGTAGTCCACGTACGCGGTCTTGTCCTTGCAGAACGCGCAGACCTTCTTCTTAGGCTTGCGCACAGGCGGCTTCGCCATTGTGTCTCTCCTGTGTGATCAAGAAGTGTGAGGGGAGCTGCCCTTAGAAGGGCGGCTCGTCCGAGTAGCCACCGCCGGAGCCGCCGGAGCTTCCGCCCCAGCCGCCCCCGCCGCCGCCCTGCTGCTGGCCACCGGCCGGCGCGCTGGACGCCCACGGGTCGTCGGAGGGAGCTCCGCCGCCCTGCTGGCCCTGGCCGCCGCCGGAGCTTCCGCCCCAGCCGCCGCCACCGCCGCCGCCCTGCTGCTGGCCGCCGCCGTACCCGCCCTGGCCACCGCGACCGGTGGTCTTGGCGACCTTGGCCGTGGCGTTCTTCAGGCTGGGGCCGACTTCCTCGACGTCCAGCTCGTAGACCGTGCGCTTGACACCCTCACGGTCCTCGTACGACCGCTGCTTCAGCCGGCCCTGCACGATGACGCGCATGCCCCGCTGAAGGGACTCGGCGACGTTCTCCGCCGCCTGCCGCCACACCGAGCAGGTCAGGAACAGGCTCTCGCCGTCCTTCCACTCGTTGGTCTGGCGGTCGAAGGTGCGGGGGGTGGACGCGACACGGAACTTCGCGACCGCCGCACCCGAGGGGGTGAAGCGCAGCTCGGGGTCGTCGACGAGATTGCCGACGACCGTGATGACGGTCTCGCCTGCCATGGATGAACCTCTCGGCGGGGATTGCTGCTGGGCTGCTGTGCTACTCGGTCCCGATTACCGCTGAACCGGAGTTCAGTGGGTCTCGGGGCGAAGGACCTTGGTCCGGAGAACCGACTCGTTCAGGTTCATCTGTCGGTCAAGCTCCTTGACGACCGCAGGCTCGGCCTGGAGGTCGATGACCGAGTAGATGCCCTCGGGCTTCTTCTTGATCTCGTAAGCGAGACGACGACGGCCCCAGGTGTCGACCTTCTCGACCTTTCCGTTGCCCTCACGGACGACGGAGAGGAAGTTCTCGATCAGCGGGGAGACAGCGCGCTCCTCGAGATCGGGGTCGAGGATGACCATCACTTCGTAGTGACGCATGTGGAACCCACCTCCTTTGGACTCAGCGGCCACGGTCGTTCCGTGGCAGGAGGGTCGTGATGCGTAGAGCACGGCGTCCGCAGAGCAGACACCGCGCAGCTGTACAGACTACCTGCTCGACTCCTTCCGGTTGAAATCCGCCGGGGAGGGGACACAATCGGTATCCATCGGGTGTGCTCGGTGTGCTAGGTCCCCGGCTCCGCCGGAGACGGCTCCCCGCAGCACCGCCGCTCCGCTTCACCCAGGAGGTGCCTTCCGATGGCACAGGCATTCCGGCCCCAGGCGTCCATCTCGCTCCTCGCGACCGACGGCAAGCCCCACCCGCTGCAGGACACGCTGATGGTGGTCACCGTCGTCCTCGGCGCCGTGGCGTTCGTCACGGCTTTCTTCCACAACCTCCACCTGCTCACCTCGTGGGCGGGGCTGATCGGAATCCTCACCGGCGCGTACGGACAGTTCATCTCCGTCACGACACGCGAGCGCTTCGCGCTGATCATCGGCCTTGGCGCGTCTGCCATCGGCTTCTACCTCGGCATGGCGCACGGCGGCCTCTTCGGCGCCTGAGCGGGCCGGCCGGGACATCTCCGCGGCAGGGCGCCGGCCGGATACCGGTCCGGGCCCACGGCCCGTCCCCCAGAAGGGTGGCGCCCTTGTCGCAGTAGGCTTCGCGCCATAGCCAGCGAAGCCGCCGGAGGAGACGCCCCGCATGAGCCTGTCCCTGAGGACCATCAGCCGAGAGCAGCATCTGGGTTACCTCCAGAGCCTGCCCTCGGCGAGCCACTGCCAGGTCCCGGCGTGGGCCGACGTGAAGAACGAGTGGCGCTCCGAGAACCTCGGATGGTTCAACGAGTCCGACGAGCTGGTCGGCGCCGCCCTCGTGCTGTACCGGCAGCTGCCCAAGGTGAAGCGGTACCTCGCCTACCTCCCCGAGGGCCCGGTCATCAACTGGTACGCCCCCAACCTGGAGGAATGGCTCCAGCCGATGCTGGCCCACCTCAAGCAGCAGGGCGCCTTCACCGTGAAGATGGGCCCGCCGGTCGTCATCCGGCGCTGGAACTCGGCCGCCATCAAGGCGGGCATCCAGGACCCGGACGTCAAGCGCCTGCGCGACGTGGAGGCGTCGGTCATCGAGCCCCGCGCCTTCGAGGTCTCCGACAAGCTGCGCCGCATGGGCTGGCAGCAGGCCGAGGACGGCGGCGCCGGCTTCGGTGACGTGCAGCCCCGCTACGTCTTCCAGGTGCCGCTGGCCAACCGCTCGCTCGACGACGTCCTCAAGGGCTTCAACCAGCTGTGGCGCCGCAACATCAAGAAGGCCGAGAAGGCCGGCGTCGAGGTCGTCCAGGGCGGCTACGAGGACCTGCCGACCTGGCAGCACCTCTACGAGATCACCGCCGAGCGCGACAAGTTCCGCCCGCGCCCCCTCAGCTACTTCCAGCGCCAGTGGACGGCCCTCAACGCCGAGGACCCCAACCGCATGCGCCTCTACATCGCCACGCACGAGGGGGAGCCGCTGGCCGCCGCCACGATGCTCACCGTCGGCCAGCACGTCTGGTACTCGTACGGCGCCTCCGCCAACCACAAGCGCGAGGTCCGGCCGTCCAACGCGATGCAATGGCGGATGCTGCGCGACGCCTACGCCCTGGGCGCCAGCGTCTACGACCTCCGCGGAATCTCTGACACGCTGGACGAGAACGATCACCTGTTCGGTCTGATCCAGTTCAAGGTCGGTACGGGCGGCGAGGCCGTGGAGTACGTCGGCGAATGGGACTTCCCGCTGAACAAGGTGCTGCACAAGGCGCTCGACATCTACATGTCGCGTCGCTGACCCACCGATCACCCCGCATCCCCCACACACAGTCCCGCTGCACCACGCAGCTCCACAGGAGAGGTTCCGGACGGGCATGGCGCTCACGCTCTACGTCGACACCGCGCGCTGGCGTGCGCACCAGAAGCAGGTTCAGGACCAGTTCCCCGGGATGATCCCGGTCTGCAAGGGCAACGGTTACGGCTTCGGACACGAGCGGCTGTGCGAGGAGGCCACCCGGATGGGCGCCGACGTGCTCGCCGTGGGCACCACGTACGAGGCCGCGAGCATCAAGGACTGGTTCAGCGGCGACCTGCTCGTCCTCACCCCGTTCCGGCGGGGCGAGGAGCCGGTGCCGCTGCCGGACCGGGTCATCCGCTCGGTGTCCTCGCTGGAGGGTGTCCGCAGCCTGGTGGGCGCGCGCGTGGTCATCGAGTGCATGAGCTCGATGCGCCGCCACGGGATCTCCGAGCAGGACCTCGGCCAGCTCCAGGGGGCCATCGAGGACGTACGGCTGGAGGGCTTCGCCCTGCACCTGCCGCTGGACCGCCCCGACGGCTCGGACGCCGTCGAGGAGGTCATCGGCTGGATGGACCGGCTGCGCGCGGCCCGGCTGCCGCTGCACACCATGTTCGTCAGCCACCTGCGGGCCGAGGAACTGGTGCGGCTCCAGCAGCAGTTCCCGCAGACCCGCTTCCGGGCCCGCATCGGCACCCGGCTGTGGCTGGGCGACCATGAGGCGACCGCGTACCGCGGCTCGGTGCTCGACGTCACCCGCGTGGCCAAGGGCGACCGGTTCGGCTACCGCCAGCAGAAGGCCGCCTCCGACGGCTGGCTGGTCGTGGTCGCTGGCGGCACCTCGCACGGCGTCGGGCTGGAGGCGCCGAAGGCGCTGCACGGCGTGATGCCGCGGGCCAAGGGCGTCGCCCGGGCCGGCCTGGCCACGGTCAACCGGAACCTTTCGCCGTTCGTGTGGGCGGGCAAGCAGCGCTGGTTCGCCGAGCCGCCGCACATGCAGGTGTCGATCCTGTTCGTGCCCTCGGACTCGACGGAGCCCAAGGTGGGCGACGAGCTGGTGGCGCACCTGCGGCACACCACCACGCAGTTCGACCGGATGCTCGACTCCTGATCCCGCCCGGTCAGTCCTGGGGCCCGGAGCCCCAGGCGACCCGCTGTCCCTCCGAGGGCGCCGCGTCCTGCGGCGCCCTCGCCGCGTCCGACAGCACGAACACGTCCTCGGCCCCGTCCAGGACACCGCCCGAGGGGTCGTCCGAGCCGTCCCGGCGGACGACGTCGTGCTCGGGCAGCAGGATGTCCCGGACGACGACGGCGCACAGGTACAGGGTGGCCAGCAGGTGCGCGGCGATCGCCACCTGGTAGCCCTCCACGGGCAGGCCCTGGTGCTTGTCACCGCTGTTGATGTAGGCGAGGTAGGACCAGATCCCGAGGAAGTAGACGACCTCGCCGGCCTGCCAGATCAGGAAGTCCCGCCAGCGCGGCCGGGCCAGCACGGCCAGCGGGATGAGCCACAGCACGTACTGCGGCGAGTAGACCTTGTTGCAGAGGATGAAGGCGGCGACGACCAGGAAGGCCAGCTGGGCGAAACGGGGGCGCCGGGGGGCCGTCAGGGCGAGCAGGCCGATGGCCCCGCACAGCAGGAGCGTCAGGCCGGTCGCGTACGTGTTGGCGTCGTGCAGGGGGTTGCCCGAGCGCTGGGAGATCAGCAGCCAGACGGAGCCGAAGTCGATCGGCCGCTCCTGGCTGAAGGTGTAGAACTTCGTCCAGCCCTCCCAGGCGAAGAGCATGACGGGCAGGTTCGCCACCAGCCAGGCCCCGGCCGCGCCCAGGACGGCCCCGCCGAAGGCCCGCCATTTCCCGGCCCGCCAGCACAGCACGAACAGCACCCCGAGCAGCAGGACGGGGTAGAGCTTGGCGGCGGTGGCCAGGCCGATGAAGACGCCGAAGAGGACGCTCCGGCCGCGGGACCACAGGAGCATGCCGGCGGCCGTGAGGGCGATGGCCAGCAGGTCCCAGTTGATCGTCGCCGTCAGGGCGAAGGCGGGGGCCAGGGCGAAGAGCAGGGCGTCCCAGGGGCGGCGGCGGTGGGTGCGCGCCACGCAGACGGCGATGACGGCGGCGCAGGCCATCAGCATGCCGGCGTTGACCATCCAGTACATCTGCTCGCGGTGCTGCATGGTGCCGCCGCCGGGCGTGAGCCAGGAGGCGATCTCCATGAAGAGCCCGGTGAGGACCGGGTACTCCAGGTACTCCATGTCGCCGGGGATCCGGTCGAAGTACGGGGTCAGGTTGTCGGCGAAGCCGCGTACGGCGTACAGGTGCGGGATGTCGGAGTAGCAGGCGTGGGCGTACTGCGAGGTGGCGCCCTGGAACCAGGCCCAGTCGTAGCAGGGCAGCTTCTGCACCATGCCGAGCGCGAACATGCCGATGGCGACGAGGGCCACGACGCGCACCGGGCCGAGCCAGTGCCCGCCGAGCCGGGCGTAGCGGCCGAGCGGGCCGCCGAGGAGCTCACTGCCCGCTGCGGCGACCTCGTCCTGCTGCGTGGGCGGTACGGGGTGGTCCTCGTGCACCTTCGTCATGGGGGTCATCCTGCCGTACGGGGCCCGGCACGCGGGAAGGCCGCCGCACCAGGGGTGCGACGGCCTTCCTCGGACGGCCTTCCTCGGACGGCCTTCCTCGGACGGCCTTCCCGGAAACCGGGGGCGGCGGAGCGGGTCAGTCGCCGCCGGTGCCGCTGTTGCTGCTGCTGAATCCTCCGTTGATGCCGCCCGGACGGCCCGGCCTGCCGGTGCCCGTGGGCGACGGCGGTCCGCTGGGGCCGCCGTTCGTGCCGGTGATGGTGCCGGTGTTGGCGCCGCCGTCCTGGCCGCCGTTGTTGTTCCCGCGCACGGTCTCGGGGTCGCAGTACAGCTTCCACGGCGGGCAGGACGGCTTGCCGCCCTTCGACGGGGAGGGCGACGGCGACGGCGAGGTGGTCGGCGGGAGCGTCGACGGGGACGGGGAGGGCGAGGCGGGCGCCGCGGGGGAGGGGCTGGGAGCGCCCGCGCCGTCCGCGACGACGCCGATGTCCTCCGCCGCCGGGAACTTCGTGACGGGCACGTCCTTGAGCGCATCGCGCATGTACTCGGTCCAGATCTCCGCCGGGATGTCACCACCGTGGATGGACGGGATGTCTCCGACGCCCTTCATGGACTTGAGCTTCTTGTCCGCCGAGTTGGGGTCGGTGCGGAAGAGGGCCACGGCGGTGGACAGCTCCGGGGTGTAGCCCACGTACCACGCGGACTTGTTCTCGTCCGTGGTACCGGTCTTGCCCGCGGCCGGCCGGCCGAGCTTCTTGACCTTGGTCGCGGTGCCGTTCTGGACCACGTTCTGCAGCACCTTGGTGATGTTGTCCGCGATGGAGTCGTCCATGACCCGCTGGTCCTTGGGCCGCTCGAAGCCGGTCAGCTTGTCGCCGTCCTTCATGACCTCGGTCACGGAGAAGGGCTCGCGGTGCGTGCCGGAGGCGGCGAAGGTGGCGTACGAGTCGGCCATGCGGATGGCGCTGGGGGTGGAGGTGCCGAGCGCGAAGGAGGCGTCGTTGTTCGGGTTCAGCGACTCCTCCAGGAGGCCCGTGGACTTGGCCACCGTACGGACCTTGTCGTGGCCCACGTCGAAGACGAGCTGGGCGAACGGCACGTTGATGGACTTCTCCATCGCCTCGTTGAGGGTCACGTAGCCGAAGGGGGTGGGGCTCTCGTTCTTCTGCTGGAACGGCTTGCCCGCGGCGTCGCGCAGCGGCTTGCCCTCCCGGTTGTTGATCACGGTGAGGTCGTTCGCCATGTACTTGCTGTCGGCCGAGATGCCCTTGCCGTTGGAGTTCTGGGTGCCGTACTCCATCGCCGCCGCCAGGACATAGGGCTTCCAGGTCGAGCCGACCGGGACACCGCTGGTGTTGGCGTTGTTGCTGAAGTACTTCTTGTCCCAGCCCGGACCGCCGTACAGGGCCACCAGCGCGCCCGTCTTGACGTCCACCGAGGCCGCGCCGAACTGCACGAAGGAGTCGGTGTCGGGGCGCTTCTTCTCGTCGATGAACCCGTCGCGGGTGTCCTCGACCGCCTTGGCCAGGGCGTCCACCCGCGGCTTCTCGAAGGTGGTCCGGATCCGGTAGCCGCCCATGGCCATCTGCTCGACGGTGATGCCCTTGGTCTTCATCACGTACGCCTTGGCCGTGTCGACCAGGTAGCCGATCTGGCCGGTCATGCCGCGGGCCTGCGCCGACTCCACGCGCGGGGGGAAGTCGGTGTCCTTGTACTTCGCCCGCTCGGCCTTGTCCATCCGGCCGACCGTGACCTGCCGGTCCAGGACCCAGGACCAGCGCTCCCGCGCCCGCTGCTCGTTGAGCTCGGGGGTGGCCGCGGCGCCGATGCCGCCGTCCGGGTTGTAGAGGTTGGGGCCCTTGAGCACGGAGGCGAGGAAGGCGCACTCGGCCGGGTTCAGGTTCTGGCTGTCCTTGCCGAAGTAGGCGCGGGCCGCGGCCTGGATCCCGTACGCGTCGCGTCCGTAGTAGGCGGTGTTGAGGTAGCCCGCGAGGACGAGGTCCTTCTCCTCGGTGACGCCCAGCCTTATCGCGATGAAGAGCTCGGTGGCCTTGCGCTTGAGGGTCTGGTCGGAGTCGAGGTAGGTGTTCTTCACGTACTGCTGGGTGATGGTCGAACCGCCCTGGGTGGAACCGCCCGTGGCCATGTTCCACACGGCGCGGGCGATGCCCATCGGGTCGACGCCCTTGTCCGTCTCGAAGGACTCGTTCTCCGCCGCGATGACGGCGTCCCTCATCGACCGGGGGATGCTGGAGATGGGCACGATCTGCCGGTTCATCGAACCGCCCGTGGCCACCATCTGGCTGCCGTCGGCCCAGTAGAAGACGTTGTTCTGCGCCTCGGCCGCCTTGTTCGGGTCGGGCGTGCTCACCATGGCGATGCCGATGCCGGTGCCCGCCACGATCACCGCGAAGAAGCCGAGGGCCGTGCCGGCGACGAACTTCCAGGAGGGCACGAAGCGCTTCCAGCCGTCCTTGTCGGACCGCGGGTAGTTGATGAGCCGCTTGTCCGGGCGGCCCGCGGCGGCACCGGCACCCGCGCCGGCACCGCGTCCGCTGCCTCTGCCTCTGCCCGCCGGGCCTCTCTGGGCGGCCCGGCGGGCGTCTGCGCGGCTTCCCTTGCCGGGCTGCGGTGCGTACGGGCCGCTGTAGGAAGCGGTAGGGACGTCGCGTCCGTCCGGCGCGCCCCGGTGGGGACGCTGCTGGGCGGCGCGTCGGGCCGACGCCCGCCCGCCGTCCTGGGGCTGCGGCGGTTTACGGCGGTGCTCGCTCATCGAACGACTACTCCTCGGGCAGGCGAGTGGCCTGGAAGCGGCAGATGAATTCCGGTTCCCCCCGGTGTCATGGCGCACAGACTACGCACGCTCAAAACCCGCCCAGTGCCGAAGTTCACCCCAAATCAGGCAACCTGGCTGGTGCGAATCGGTGATGTGACGCCGGTCACCACGTCTCCCCTTGTCGATGGAGGACGCCCGTTCTATCGTCTGGATGTATCGAGTCGATACATCAGCTCGGCATAAAGACTCAGGGGTGGAGGCGAGGCAGGCGGTGAGCAGACGCTCCGGCATCCTCGAATTCGCCGTCCTCGGACTGCTCCGGGAATCCCCCATGCACGGCTACGAGCTGCGCAAGCGGCTCAACACCTCGCTGGGGGTCTTCCGGGCGTTCAGTTACGGCACTCTCTACCCCTGCCTCAAGACGCTGGTCGCAAACGGCTGGTTGATCGAAGAACCGGGGAGTGCCCCGGAAGACGCTCTCGCCGCTTCACTCGCAGGGCGCCGCGCCAAGATCGTCTACCGGTTGACGGCCGCGGGGAAGGAGCACTTCGAAGAGCTCCTGTCCCACACGGGCCCCGAGACCTGGGAGGACGAGTCCTTCGCCGCCCGTTTCGCCTTCTTCGGCCAGACCGAGCGAGAAGTGCGGATGAGGGTGCTGGAGGGCCGCCGCAGCCGGCTGGAGGAGCGCCTGGAGAAGATGCGCGCCTCCCTCACCCGGACCAGGGAGCGCCTCGACGACTACACGCTCGAGCTGCAACGGCACGGCATGGAGTCCGTGGAGCGCGAAGTCCGCTGGCTGAACGAGCTCATCGAGAGTGAGCGGGCGGGACGGGATCTGAGACGACCCGGTCCGTCCGACGAAACCGAAAAATGAGGACTGCGTCGTGCAGACCTCGTCCGAGAACAAACAGGGAGCAACCGGAATGGGTTCGGTTCGCGTAGCCATCGTCGGCGTGGGCAACTGCGCCGCCTCGCTGGTGCAGGGCGTCGAGTACTACAAGGACGCCGACCCGGCGTCCAAGGTCCCCGGGCTGATGCACGTCCAGTTCGGCGACTACCACGTGCGTGACATCGAGTTCGTCGCCGCGTTCGACGTCGACGCGAAGAAGGTCGGCCTCGACCTCTCGGACGCCATCGGCGCCAGCGAGAACAACACCATCAAGATCTGCGACGTCCCGAACGCGGGTGTGACCGTCCAGCGCGGCCACACCTACGACGGTCTGGGCAAGTACTACCGCCAGACGATCGAGGAGTCCGCCGAGGCCCCGGTCGACATCGTCCAGGTCCTCAAGGACCGCGAGGTCGACGTCCTGATCTGCTACCTGCCGGTCGGTTCCGAGGACGCGGCGAAGTTCTACGCCCAGTGCGCCATCGACGCCAAGGTCGCCTTCGTCAACGCCCTCCCGGTCTTCATCGCCGGCACCAAGGAGTGGGCGGACAAGTTCACCGAGGCCGGTGTCCCGATCGTCGGCGACGACATCAAGTCGCAGGTCGGCGCCACCATCACGCACCGCGTGATGGCGAAGCTGTTCGAGGACCGCGGTGTCCGTCTCGAGCGCACCATGCAGCTCAACGTGGGCGGCAACATGGACTTCAAGAACATGCTGGAGCGCGACCGCCTGGAGTCGAAGAAGATCTCCAAGACGCAGGCCGTCACCTCGCAGATCCCCGACCGCGAGCTGGGCGAGAAGAACGTCCACATCGGCCCGTCCGACTACGTCGCGTGGCTCGACGACCGCAAGTGGGCCTACGTCCGCCTCGAGGGCCGCGCCTTCGGTGACGTCCCGCTGAACCTCGAGTACAAGCTCGAGGTGTGGGACTCCCCGAACTCCGCGGGTGTCATCATCGACGCCCTGCGCGCCGCGAAGATCGCCAAGGACCGCGGCATCGGCGGCCCGATCCTGTCGGCGTCGAGCTACTTCATGAAGTCCCCGCCGGTGCAGTACTTCGACGACGAGGCCCTGGCCAACGTCGAGAAGTTCATCAAGGGCGAGGTCGAGCGCTAGTCCGGAGCCCGGTTCTTCCGGACACCTGGACTTCGGCTGTTCTTCCGCGGAGGGTCCCCGGGCAATGTGCCCGGGGACCCTCCGCGTGTGTGACCCTTGCCCTCATGCCTGTCGTACGTGATCTGCGCGTACTCCTGCGCCTGAGGGACTTCCGCAACCTGCTCGCCGTACGGCTGCTCTCGCAGGCGGCGGACGGGGTCTACCAGGTCGCGCTGGCCACCTATGTCGTCTTCTCCCCGGAGAAGCAGACCTCGCCCGCGGCCATCGCCTCCGCCATGGCGGTACTGCTGCTGCCCTATTCGGTGATCGGCCCCTTCGCCGGGGTGCTGCTCGACCGCTGGCGCCGCCGCCAGGTCTTCCTCTACGGCAACCTGCTGCGGGCCCTCCTCGCCTGCGTCACCGGGATGCTGATCGTCGCGCACGTCCCCGACTGGCTGTTCTACGCCTCGGCCCTGTCCGTGACCGCCGTGAACCGCTTCGTCCTGGCCGGGCTGGCCGCCTCGCTGCCCCATGTGGCCGGTCCCGGGCAGCTCGTCACCGCGAACGCCCTGTCCCCCACCGCCGGGACCCTCGCCGCGGTGGCCGGCGGCGGGCTCGCCTTCCTCGTCCGGCTCCTGGCCTCCGGCTCCAACGCCCTGGTGGTGCTGCTCGGGGCGGGGCTGTACCTGTGCGCCGCCCTCGTCTCCCTGCGGCTGGCCATCGGCCTCCTGGGACCCGACCATCCCCCGGGCCGGGTCCGCCCCTCGGTGGCCGAGGGGATCGCGCTCACCGTGCGCGGCATGGCCGAGGGCCTGCGGCATCTCGCCGCCCGGCGCGAGGCGGCCCGGGCGCTCACCGCGATGACCATGATGCGGTTCTGCTACGGGGCCCTGTTCGTCATGCTGCTGATGCTCTGCCGCTACGCCTGGTCGGGGAGCGAGGCCGAGGGGCTGGCGCTGCTGGGCATCGCCGTCGGCACCTCGGGGGCGGGATTCTTCGCGGCCGCCGTGGTGACCCCGTGGATGGTGGGGCGGCTGGGCACCCTCGGCTGGATCACCGCCTGCGCGGCGGGCGCCGCGGTGCTGGTGCCGGCGCTCGGCCTGTTCTTCGCCCCCGGTCCGATGCTGGTCGCGGCCTTCGTCCTCGGCCTCGCCACCCAGGGCGCGAAGATCTCCACCGATACGGAGATCCAGTCCCAGGTGGACGACGACTACCGCGGGCGGGTGTTCTCCGTCTACGACGTGCTCTTCAACGTGGCCTTCGTCGGCGCGGCGGCGGTGGCCGCCCTGGTGCTCCCGGCCGACGGGCGGTCCGTGGTCCTGCTGGTCTGCGTATCCGCCCTCTACGCGGGCACCGCGGTGCTCCTCGGCCGGCGCCGGCGATGTTTCACGTGAAACATGCCTCCCTGAGCCGGACGCCGGGGACGGTGTTTCACGTGAAACACCGTCCCCGTCCGGGCCTCACGCCTGGGCGGTCCACCACTCCTTGAGCGCGGCGACGGCGGCCTCGTGCTCCATCGGCCCGTGCTCCAGCCGCTGGTCCAGCAGGAAGGCGTACGCCTTGCCGATCACCGGACCCGGACCGACGTCCAGGATCCGCATGATCTCGTTGCCGTCCAGGTCGGGCCGGATCGCGTCCAGCTCCTCCTGCTCCTGGAGCTGGGCGATGCGCTGCTCCAGCCCGTCGTAGGTCCGCGAGAGGGCATTGGCCTTGCGCTTGTTCCGGGTGGTGCAGTCGGACCGGGTCAGCTTGTGCAGCCGCTCCAGCAGCGGCCCGGCGTCGCGGACGTAGCGCCGCACGGCGGAGTCGGTCCACTCGCCGTCCCCGTAGCCGTGGAAGCGCAGGTGCAGCTCCACCAGCCGGGACACGTCCTTGATCATGTCGTTGGAGTACTTGAGAGCGGTCAGCCGCTTCTTGGTCATCTTCGCGCCCACCACCTCGTGGTGGTGGAAGGAGACCCGGCCGTCGCTCTCGAAGCGGCGGGTGCGGGGCTTGCCGATGTCGTGCAGCAGCGCCGCGAGCCGCAGCACGAGGTCCGGCCCGTCCTGCTCCAGGGCGATCGCCTGCTCCAGCACGATCAGCGAGTGGTCGTAGACGTCCTTGTGGCGGTGGTGCTCGTCACGCTCCAGCCGCAGCGCCGGCAGCTCGGGCAGCACCCGGTCGGCCAGCCCGGTGTCCACCAGCAGGCCCAGACCGCGCCGGGGGTTCGCGGAGAGGATCAGCTTGTTCAGCTCCGCCTGCACCCGCTCCGCCGAGACGATCTCGATCCGGTCGGACATGGCCTTCATGGCCGCCACGACCTCCGGGGCCACCTCGAAGTCCAGCTGCGCCGAGAACCGCGCCGCCCGCAGCATCCGCAGCGGATCGTCCGAGAAGGAGTCCTCCGGGGTGCCGGGGGTGCGCAGCACTCCGGCGGCCAGGTCCTCCAGACCGCCGTGCGGGTCGATGAACCGCTGCTCGGGCAGGGCGAGGGCCATGGCGTTGACCGTGAAGTCGCGCCGCACCAGGTCCTCGTCGATGGAGTCGCCGTAGGAGACCTCGGGCTTGCGCGAGGTGCGGTCGTACGCCTCCGAGCGGTAGGTCGTGATCTCGATCTGGAAGTTCCGCACCGTGCCGTCGCCGCGGGCGTTCTTCTGGGCGCCGACGGTGCCGAAGGCGATGCCGACGTCCCAGACGGAGTCGGCCCAGGGCCGGACGATCTTCAGGACGTCCTCGGGGCGGGCGTCGGTGGTGAAGTCGAGGTCGTTGCCGAGACGCCCGAGCAGCGCATCGCGGACCGAGCCGCCGACCAGGGCGAGGCGGAAGCCCGCCTCCTGGAACCGGCGGCCGAGCTCGTCGGCGACAGGAGCCACCCGCAGCAGTTCACTGACCGCGCGGCGCTGCACCTGACTCAGGGCACTGGGGTTGTCTTCATTGGCGTTCGGCACAACAGAAAAGGGTACGTGCCCGGCCCGGCGGCGGCCGCCCCGTTTAACGGCCACCCCGGTACCCGGCCGGGCCGGGGCGGAGCCGATCATGTGGACCAAGGTGCGGCACTCGCACACAGCGCACCTCGTTACCATGCGTGGACGCAGAAAAGACGACCACTGACACTTCTAGGGACGGGCTAGCGCGTGGCCGAGGCGGCAGACATCCAGGGGGCTTCACCTGCTCCTGTCCGGCGCCGGTGGCTGCGGCGCGCGATCGTGCTGCTCGCCGGGACCCCGGTGCTGGCCGGTCTCGTCTACGCCCCCGCCCCGGAGGCCGAGGCGGCCGCCGCCTCCTCCGCCGACGTCCAGCTGATCTCCATGAGCCCGAACGCCCCGGTGAAGGGCGACACCCTCACCATCGAGGGCACCGTCAGCAACACCGGCTCCGAGACGATCACCGACGCGCACGTGGGCCTGCGGGTCGGCCCCGCCCTCGCGGACCGCTCGTCCATCGACGAGGCGGCCGAGCGCAACGGCTTCCGGGCCGGCGCGGACCCGGGCGAGATCGACCCGGCCCACGCGGTGAAGATCGACTCCCTGCCGTCGAAGGCCAGCAAGCCCTTCACCCTGTCCGTCCCGGTGAACAAGCTCGAACTCGACAAGGACGGGGTCTACCAGCTGGGCGTCTCGCTCTCCGGGGCCACCGAGAGCCGCCCGTCCGAGCAGGTCCTGGGCATCAAGCGGACCTTCCTTCCCTGGCAGCCGGAGGCCGCCTCCAAGCGCTCCCAGCTGACCTACGCCTGGCCGCTGATCTCCGGCACCCGGGTCACGGCGGAGACCGGCTCCGACGAGCTCCAGACCCCGGTCTTCCTGAACGAGTCGCTCGCCGACGAGCTGCGGGCTGGCGGCCGGCTGGAGCAGATGGTCACCCTCGGCAAGGACCTGCCGATCACCTGGGTCATCGACCCCGACCTGCTGTACACGGTCGACGCGATGACCAAGGGCTACCGGGTGCGCGGTCCGAACGGGAAGACCGTCCCGGGCAAGAACAAGGCGCTCGCCGAGCAGTGGCTGAGCTCGCTGGAGACGGCCGTCCAGGGCAAGAAGGTCGTCGCCCTGCCCTTCGCCGACCCCGACCTCGCCTCCCTCGCCCACCACGGCAAGGACGTCTCGGGCACCCTGGGGCAGCTGCGGCCCGCCACCGACAAGGCCAAGCAGGCCGTCGAGACGGTCCTGCACGTCCCCGCGTCCACCGACTTCTCCTGGCCCGTGGACGGCGCCATCGACCCCTCGATCGTGAACGTGGCCACCTCGGCCGGCGCGCACAACGTCCTCACCCGCAGCGACAGCCTGGTGGAGACCGGCGCCCTCGGCTACACGCCCTCGGCCGCCCGGCCCATCGGCTCCGGCACCACGGCCGTCGTGGCGGACGCCGAGCTGTCCACCGCCTTCGAGGGCGACATGGTGAACGCGGGCAGCTCCACCCTCGCCGTGCAGAGGTTCCTCGCCCACACCCTGGCCCTGAACCTGCAGCGGACCGACGAGCAGCGCAGCTTCGTCGTGGCCCCGCAGCGGATGCCCTCGGTCAGCCAGGCCCGCTCGATGGCCGCCGCCGTACGCGGACTCCAGGCGGGCCGCTGGACGCAGCCCGCGGACCTGGAAGCGGCGGCCGCCGCGAAGCCCGACCCCGGTGCCGCCACCCAGGTGCCGGGCGCCGGGCAGTACCCCGACGGCCTGCGCAAGCAGGAGCTGCCGGTGGCCGCCTTCGAGAAGATCCGCACCACCCAGAACACGCTCGACCGCTTCAAGGTCATCCTCGCCGCGCCCGACCGCGTCGAGATCCCCTTCGGCAACACGATCAACCGCGAGATGTCCACCTCGTGGCGGGGCCACGCCGAGGAGGCCGGCCTCTACCGGGACCAGGCGCAGGAGTACCTGACGGGTCTCACGGAGAAGGTCAAGGTCGTCCCCAAGTCCGACGCGACCCTGTCGGGACACAGCGCGACCATCCCGGTCAGCGTCCAGAACAGCCTGGTCCAGGACGTGCACGGGCTGGTGCTGCGGGTGGAGTCCGCCAACCGGACGCGCCTGATGTTCAGCGACAGCGAGCAGCCGGTCACGGTCCAGGGCGACCACACGCAGACGGTGAAGTTCACGGCCAACGCCAGCGCGAGCGGCCCCGTGGAGGTCACGGCGCAGCTGTTCACCAAGGACGGCGTCCCCTACGGCAAGAAGCGCACCTTCACCGTGGAGGCCACCGAGATCACCCCCACCGTGATGCTGGTCATCGCGGGCGGTGTGCTCCTGCTGGTCCTCGCGGGGATCAAGATGTACGCGAGCCGCAAGCGCGTCGCCGCCCGCGCGGCCGCCGAGGAGAGCACGCAGCCGAGTGACGAGTCCCCGGACACCGGACCGCAAAGCACCGAGGGGTCCGGCACGAGTGAGACAGTGGACCGTTGAGCGATGCCGTGGCCGGTCGGCCTGGGGACGATGAGGTGGGGTTTCGATGAACGCGCCGTACGACGGTGACCGCGCGCAGGGCACTGGCGGGCCCACGCCCTCCCAGGGCACTGCCCCGGGCACTCCGGTGCCCGGGCAGGTTCCCGCGCCCGCGCCCGCGCCGGACCACGACCCGTATGTCCAGGACGCCTACGACTACGACCCGTACCGGTCCCAGGACCTGTCGGCGCAGGACCCGGTCGCCGAGGTCCTGTACGACCGCGCCTCGCACCCCCCGCCGCCGCCCGGCACCTACCAGGAGCCCGGTCCGCTGTACGCGGCGCCGGCCGCGCCCTCGTACGCCCCCGACCCGCACGTCTGGGCCCAGACCCCGCCGCCCGAGCCGGACGGTCCCTCGCGGCACCTGCCGTACGGCGACAGCCCCGCGACCACCGAGTTCGTCGGTGTGGACTCCCTGGTGACCCGCGCCACGGAGGAGCAGCCCGAGCCGGACGCCTTCGCGCACCTGTACCGGGACCAGGAGGCGGCTCCCCGTACGGCCGTCGAGGACGCCCCCGTGGCAGCCCCGGCGCCGGCCAAGCCCGCCGGGCGCGCCGCGAGCCTGCTCAAGTCCAGCGCGCTCATGGCCGCGGGCACGATCGTCTCGCGCATCACCGGCTTCCTGCGGACCCTGGTGATCGCCGGCGCGATCGGCGTCGGCACCTTCAACGACACGTACCAGATCGCCAACACGCTGCCCACGATGATCTACGTGCTGGTCGGCGGCGGCGCCCTGAACGCCGTCTTCATCCCGCAGCTGGTCCGGGCCATGAAGAACGACGACGACGGGGGCGAGGCGTACGCCAACCGGCTGCTGACCCTCGTCGTCGTCCTGCTCGCCGCGATCACCACCATCTGCGTGCTGGCCGCACCGGTGTTCATCACGATGATGTCGCCGAAGATCGCCTCCGACCCGCAGCAGATGGACGTGGCGGTCGCCTTCGCCCGCTACTGCCTGCCCACGATGTTCTTCATGGGCATCCACGTGGTGCTCGGTCAGATCCTCAACGCCCGCGGCCGCTTCGGCGCGATGATGTGGACCCCGGTCCTCAACAACATCGTGGTCATCGCCACGTTCGGCGCCTTCATCTGGGCCTTCGGCGGCTTCACCACCTCCGGCGTCAGCGCCGCCACCGTCACCTCCGACGGGGTGCGCCTGCTGGGTCTGGGCACCCTGCTCGGCCTGACCGTCCAGGCCCTCGCGATGCTGCCGTACCTGCGCGACGCCGGCTTCACGCCGCGGCTGCGCTTCGACTGGAAGGGCCACGGCCTCGGCAAGGCCGCCCGCCTGGCCAAGTGGACGTTCTTCTTCGTCCTCGCCAACCAGGTCGGCCTGGTCATCGTCACCCAGCTCGCCACCTGGGCGGGCGCGGTCGCCGAGAAGCAGGGCCACCCCGGTACCGGCATCACCGCCTACAACTACGCGCTGCTGCTCTGGCAGATGCCGCAGGCCATCATCACCGTCTCCGTCATGACGGCCGTCCTGCCCCGCATTTCGCGCTCCGCCCACGACGGGGACGCCGCCGCGGTCCGCGACGACATCTCCTACGGGCTGCGCACCTCGGCCGTCGCGATCGTGCCCTGCGCCTTCGCGTTCCTCGCGCTGGGCGTCCCGATGGCCACCCTGCTGTACGCGGGCTCCGGCGCCGGCGCCCAGAACATCGGCTACGTGCTGATGGCCTTCGGCCTCGGACTCATCCCGTACTCCGTCCAGTACGTGGTCCTGCGCGGGTTCTACGCCTACGAGGACACGCGCACGCCCTTCTACAACACCGTCATCGTCGCCGCGGTCAACGCCTCCGTCTCCGTGGCCGCGTTCTTCGTCCTGCCCGCCCGCTGGGCGGTCGTCGGCATGGCCGCCGCCTACGGCCTCGGCTACGCCGTGGGTGTCGGCGTGGCCTGGCGCCGCCTGCGCACCCGGCTCGGCGGCGACCTGGACGGCGCCCACGTGATGCGCACCTACGCCCGCCTCACCGGCGCCTGCGTCCCGGCCGCGGCCGTGGCCGGGGGAGCCGCCTATGGCATCACCCAGTGGCTCGGCAGTGGAGTCCTCGGTTCCGCCGCCGCGCTGGCGGGTGGCGGCATCGCCCTGGCGGCCGTCTTCCTCATCGCGGCCAAGCGGATGCGGATCGAGGAGCTCAACGCGATGGTCGGGATGGTCCGCGGACGTTTGGGGCGCTGATGCGCACAACCGTCGCCCCCTTTCGTGTGTCGTGCATAGCGTCGGACTGTGGGCACAATTGGCTTGGCTTCGCAGACTGACCCGGAGCGCGCAACGGATGGGGAGGCAGGAACGACGGTGGCGGAACGTAGCACGGCTGCCGTCGACGTGGCCGACAGCAGCGGCGACCAGCCGCTGGCCGCAGCAGCGGCACAGGCCACGTCCGACGGGGTGGACACCCAGAACGGACGAGCCGCGGACGGACCCATGCCCGACAAGGACGGCGAACGCAAGAGCGCGGCCCCCGCGGCCGCGCCCGAACTCCACAGCGGCCACAAGCTGGCCCGGCGCTACCGGCTGGAGGAGTGCGTCACCCGTGTGGACGGCTTCAGCAGCTGGCGCGCCATGGACGAGAAGCTGCGCCGGGCGGTCGGCGTCCACCTCATGCCCGCGGACCACGCACGGGCCCGTTCCGTCCTCGCCGCCGCCCGCTCCTCCGCGCTGCTCGGCGACCCCCGGTTCGTCCAGGTCCTCGACGCCGTCGAGGAGAACGACCTCGTCTACGTCGTCCACGAGTGGCTGCCCGACGCCACCGAGCTCACCGCCCTGCTCGCCGCCGGCCCGCTGGAGGCCCACGAGGCGTACCAGCTCGTCAGCCAGGTCTCCCAGGCGATGGCCGCCGCGCACCGCGAGGGCCTGGCCCATCTGCGGCTGACGCCCAGCGCCATACTCCGCACGTCGAGCGGCCAGTACCGGATCCGCGGCCTCGCCGTGAACGCCGCCCTGCGCGGCATCACCAGCGAGACCCCGCAGCGGGCCGACACCGAGGCCATCGGCGCCCTGCTGTACTCCGCGCTCACCCAGCGCTGGCCGTACGAGAACGACGCGTACGGCCTGACCGGCCTGCCCAAGGGTGTCGGCCTCATCGCCCCCGACCAGGTCCGCGCCGGTGTCCACCGCGGTCTGGGCGAGCTGGCGATGCGCGCCCTGGCCAACGACGGGGCCACCGCCTCCCGTCAGGAGCCGGCCTGCACCACCCCCGACGAGCTGGCCAAGGCCGTCGCCGCGATGCCGCGCATCCGGCCGCCGGAGCCCGCCTTCACGGCCCCGCCGGAGTACCAGCACACCACCTACCAGCAGGGCAGCTACGGCCGCCCCGCGCAGCCCGGTGTGACCACCGTCCTGCCCCACCCCGTCGTGCCCCCGCCGCCGCCGCTCCAGAGCCGCACCGGCCGCGCCCTCAAGTGGGGCGTCGCCGCCCTGCTCATCGCCGCCCTCGGCCTGGGCAGCTGGCAGCTGGCCGACACCCTCCTGGACCGCGTCAACCAGAAGGGCAGCAGCGGCACCAGCAACAACACGAAGACGGGCCCGGAGGACAACCCGAAGGCGCCCGAGCGGGTGACGGTGCCGATCAAGGCGGCCGCCGAGTACTACCCGGACGGCAAGCCCCAGGACATCGACGGCGTCCCCAAGAGCCACGACGACGACCCGAACTCGTTCTGGCGGACCTACCGCTACGACGACGGCCCGGTCATGGGCGCCTACAAGGACGGCCTCGGCCTCGTCTTCGACCTGGGCGAGGAGCAGGAGGTGAGCGCCGCCTCGATAGCGTTCCGCTACAACGGCGACCACACCACCGCGACCCTCTACGCGGCCCCGAGCATGTCCTCCTCGACCCCGGTCAAGAGCCTCCAGCAGATCGCCACGGGGACCACCTCCGACAAGCGGATGGAACTCACCGCGGCCAAGCCGGTCAAGGCGCGGTACGTGGTCCTGTGGCTCACGGCCATGCCGAAGGCGGGGGCCTCCGAGTTCAGCACCGCCGGATACAAGCAGGGCATCTCGAACGTGGTCTTCTCGCGGAACTCCTAGCGCTTCCGGCCCGCCCGGCGGGGCAGGCGGCATGCGGGGAGGCCGTGCCTCCCGGGACGGACCCGCAGGTACGACACGTGCACGGCTTCCGACAGGAGGGGAATCATGAGGCCCGCGGCTGACGACCCCGCCCCCGCCTCGGACCGGGAGCTCCTGGCGCGGCATGTCGCCGGGGATCCGGAGGCGTTCGGGGAGATCGTCCGGCGGCACCGGGACCGGCTGTGGGCCGTGGCGCTGCGGACGCTCCGGGACCGGGAGGAGGCCGCCGACGCGGTGCAGGACGCCCTCGTCTCGGCCTACCGGGCGGCGGGCGGCTTCCGCGGGGAGTCCGCCGTCACCACCTGGCTGCACCGGATCACCGTCAACGCCTGCCTGGACCGCGCCCGCAAGGCGTCCTCCCGCAGGACCGCGCCGCTCGACGACACCGAGCGGCTGGAGAGCCTGCTGGAGCCCCACGAGTCCGCCGAGGCCCCCGCGGAGCGCGAGGAGCTGCACCGCCAGCTCATCGCCGCCCTCGGCACCCTGCCCGCCGAGCAGCGCGCCGCGCTCGTCCTCGTCGACATGCAGGGCTACCCCGTGGCCGAGGCCGCCCGGATCCTCGACGTGCCCCCCGGCACCGTGAAGAGCCGCTGCGCCCGCGGGCGGGCGAAACTCGTGCCGCTGCTCATGCATCTGCGCTCGAATGCCGTGGATAACACCGCCGCGGAGCGGGGAAGGAACCGGACGCCGGGGACGTCCGTCCCACCAGCGGCAGACCCCAGGCATCCAGACCCAGACGCAGTGAAGGGCGGAGGTGGACGCACATGACCCCGGCGACCGGCACGCACGGCACGATCCGGCACCCGGAGGTCTCCGAGATCTCCGACCTGACCGAAGGTCTTCTCTCCCCGGCCCGTTCCGCCGAGATCCGCCGGCACCTCGACGACTGCGCCCTGTGCGCGGACGTACGGACCTCGCTGGAGGAGATCCGCGGCCTCCTCGGCACCCTGCCGGGACCGGCCCGGATGCCCTCCGACATCGCCGGCCGCATCGACGCGGCCCTCGCCGCCGAGGCCCTGCTCGACGCCACCCAGCCCGCGCCCCCCGCCGCTCCGGAACCGCGGCCCCGCGCCGGCGAGCGCGCTGTTTCACGTGAAACATCGCCCGCGGGTCACCCGAGCGGCCCAACGGGTCCCGGCCGGCGCCGCGCCCGCCGCCGGATCGCGGTCCTCGGCGGCCTGGCCGGAGCCGCGGCCTGCGCCGCGGGCCTCTTCCTCTTCGGCGGCATCTCCGGCAGCCCGGCCCACGACAGCGCCGCCCGTACGGAGGCCCCGGCCTCCGCCGACCAGCACTCGGCCGGGACGGCGGGCGGCCCGGACTACACCGGGCAGGGCCTCCGCGAGGGCGTCGGCCGTCTCCTCGCCCTCGCCCCCGGCGCCCGGACCGCCCCCGGTGAGGAGAACAGCACCTTCGGCACGGAGGACGCCGGCACCGAGGCACCCGGGGTCGCCCCCCGGGACAAGTCCGCCGCGGCGGAGGTGCCCGCCTGCGTGCGGGAGGCGACCGGCCGCACCGAGGCCCTGCTCGGCGCCGAGCGCGGCACCTACCAGAAGGCGGGTGTCCACCTCCTGGTCCTCCCGCACCCGAACGATTCCTCCCGCGTGGACGCGTACGTCGTCGACAGCGGCTGCGAGAACTCCGGCGCGGGCACACCGGGAAAGGTGCTCGTGAAGAACACCTATCCCCGGAGCTGACCCCTTCCGGGCGGCGGCGGGCCGGGGCGGGAATGCACGCGCCGTAGGATCCGTTGGGTGGGGTGAGAGTCCGCACCGGCCCCCGGTAGGCAGCACGCAGTCCGCAGAAACGAGGAAGCAACCCGTGAGCGACGTCCGAAACGTGATCATCATCGGCTCCGGGCCGGCCGGTTACACCGCCGCCCTGTACACCGCACGCGCTTCGCTCAAGCCGCTGGTCTTCGAAGGCGCCGTCACCGCCGGTGGCGCCCTGATGAACACCACCGACGTGGAGAACTTCCCGGGCTTCCAGGACGGCATCATGGGCCCGGACCTCATGGACAACATGCGCGCCCAGGCCGAGCGCTTCGGCGCCGAACTGGTCCCGGACGACATCGTGTCGGTGGACCTCACCGGTGAGATCAAGACCGTCACCGACACCGCCGGCACCGTGCACCGCGCGAAGGCCGTCATCGTCACCACCGGTTCGCAGCACCGCAAGCTCGGCCTGCCGAACGAGGACGCCCTCTCGGGCCGTGGCGTCTCCTGGTGCGCCACCTGCGACGGCTTCTTCTTCAAGGACCACGACATCGCCGTGGTCGGCGGCGGCGACACCGCGATCGAGGAGGCAACCTTCCTCTCCCGGTTCGCCAAGTCCGTCACGATCGTCCACCGCCGCGACAGCCTGCGCGCCTCCAAGGCCATGCAGGACCGCGCCTTCGCCGACCCGAAGATCACCTTCGCCTGGGACAGCGAGGTCGCCGAGATCCACGGCGACCAGAAGCTCTCCGGCCTCACCCTGCGCAACACCAAGACCGGTGAGACCTCCGCGCTGCCCGTGACCGGCCTGTTCATCGCCGTCGGCCACGACCCGCGCACCGAGCTGTTCAAGGACCAGCTGGACCTCGACGACGAGGGCTACCTCAAGGTCGAGGCGCCCTCCACCCGGACCAGCGTCACCGGCGTCTTCGGCGCCGGCGACGTCGTGGACCACACGTACCGTCAGGCCATCACCGCCGCCGGCACCGGCTGCTCCGCGGCCCTGGACGCCGAGCGCTTCCTCGCCGCCCTCGCGGACGCCGAGAAGGCCACCGCGGCGGTCTGACCGGCCCGACATCCCGCACCAGCCCCACACCCCACCCCGCAGGAAAGAAGGAGGCCGCTGTGGCCGGCACTCTCAAGACCGTGACCGACGCCGATTTCGAGGCCGAGGTCCTCAAGAGCGACAAGCCCGTCCTGGTGGACTTCTGGGCCGCCTGGTGCGGACCGTGCCGCCAGATCGCGCCCTCGCTGGAGGCCATCGCCGCCGAGTACGGCGACCAGATCGAGATCGTCAAGCTCAACATCGACGAGAACCCGGCCACGGCCGCCAAGTACGGCGTCATGTCCATCCCGACGCTGAACGTCTACCAGGGCGGCGAGGTCGCCAAGACCATCGTCGGTGCCAAGCCGAAGGCCGCCATCCTGCGTGACCTCTCCGACTTCGTCGAGGTCAAGACCGCCTGACGGCCGTTCTGTTCCACGTCGCACGGGCCCGCCCCTCCCCGGGGGCGGGCCCGTCGCCGTACGTCAGCCCGTCGCTCAGAGCGGGCGCAGCGCGGGCTCCTTGCGCGCCCCGCCCAGGAGCCGGTCCAGTGCCAGCTCCACGTCTTCCTTCCACGACAGGGTCGAGCGCAGCTCCAGCCGCAGCCGCGGATGCACGGGGTGCGGCCGTACGGTCTTGAAGCCCACCGCGAGGAGATGGTCCGCGGGCAGCAGGCACGCGGGCCCCTCCCAGCGCGCGTCCCCGAACGCCTCGATGGCCCGGAAGCCCCGCCGCAGCAGGTCCTTCGCCACCGTCTGCACCATGACCCGCCCGAGGCCCTGCCCCTGGTAGCCGGGCATGATCCACGCGGTGATCAGCTGGACGGCGTCCGGCGACACCGGGCTGGTGGGGAAGGCCGTGGCCCGGGGGACGTAGGCCGGGGGTGCGTAGAGCACGAAGCCCACGGGGACCTCGTCCACCAGCACCACACGGCCGCAGGACCCCCACTCCAGGAGGACGGCGGAGATCCACGCCTCCTTCTCCGTCGCCGCGGTGCCCGCCTTCACGGCCGCCTCACCGCTGACCGGATCCAGTTCCCAGAAGACGCAGGACCGGCAACGCCGCGGCAGATCCTGGAGGTTGTCCAGCGTGAGCGGTACCAGCCGACGACCCATGACCGCATCGTATCCACTGGCCCCTCGATCTTCGACAGCAAAGCGAAGGGGCGGACCGCGCCGGTTTTTCACCGGTACGGTCCGCCCCTTCGTACGCCTCGGAGCTCAGTCCGCGGACTGCCCCTGCTCCAGCACCCGGCCCTCGCCCGGCGCCAGCGTGCCCAGGATGCGCTCCAGATCCTCCATCGAGGCGAACTCGACGGTGATCTTGCCCTTCTTCTGGCCCAGGTCCACCTTCACCCGGGTCTCGAAGCGGTCCGACAGCCGCGTCGCCAGCTCGCTCAGCGCCGGCGAGACCCGTGCTCCCGCACGCGGGCCCTTGGGCTTCACCCCGCTCGACGGCTCCGAGGCCATCAGCTGCACGATCTCCTCGACCGCACGCACCGACAGCCCCTCGGCCACGATCCGGTACGCCAGCCGGTCCTGCTCCGCGGAGTCCTCCACCGGCAGCAGCGCCCGCGCGTGCCCGGCCGAGAGCACACCCGCGGCCACCCGGCGCTGCACCTGCGGGGACAGCTTGAGCAGGCGCAGCGTGTTGGACACCTGCGGGCGCGAGCGGCCGATGCGGTCGGCCAGCTGGTCGTGCGTGCAGTGGAAGTCCTGGAGCAGCTGGTCGTACGCCGCGGCCTCTTCGAGCGGGTTGAGCTGTGCCCGGTGCAGGTTCTCCAGCAGGGCGTCCAGCAGCAGCTTCTCGTCGTCCGTCGCGCGGATGATCGCGGGGATGGCATCGAGACCGGCCTCGCGGCAGGCCCGCCAGCGCCGTTCACCCATGATCAGCTCATAGCGGCCGGGGGCCACCTGGCGCACCACGACCGGCTGGAGCAGACCCACCTCCTGGATGGAGGTCACCAGCTCGGCGAGCGCGTCCTCGTCGAACACCTCGCGCGGCTGCCGCGGGTTCGGGGTGATCGCGTCCATCGGCAGCTCGGCGAAGCTCGCCCCCGCCACCGCTCCCGCCGCACCCTCGGCCTCGGCCACAGGCTCGGGCTCCGCGGCCGGAGCCGCCGCGAGCGATGTTTCACGTGAAAGATCGGCCTGCGCCAGCGAGGCGAGCTTCGCCGCCGCCACCCCGCGCTCCGCGGGAAGGACCGGCACCGCCGAGGGCGAAGCCGACCCGGGGCTGACCACCGGGGCCGGCACCTTCTCCTGCGTGGCCGCGGGGATCAGCGCGGCGAGCCCTCGTCCCAGACCTCTACGTCGATCGCTCATTGGATCCCCTCCGCCACACTCTGCGTGCTGTTCATGCCCGGGCCCAGATGGGCGTGCCGGGATTCGTAGTGCATTCCGACCCCCCGGAACGCGATCTCGCGGGCCGCCTCCAGGTAGGAGAGGGAGCCGCTGGAACCCGGGTCGTACGTGAGCACCGTCTGCCCGTAGCTCGGCGCCTCGGAGATGCGCACCGACCGGGGGATGCTCGTCCGCAGCACCTCCTTGCCGAAGTGGCTGCGCACCTCCTCCGCCACCTGCGAGGCCAGCCGGGTCCTGCCGTCGTACATCGTCAGCAGGATGGTGGACACGTGGAGCGCCGGGTTGAGGTGGGCGCGGACCAGATCCACATTGCGCAGCAGCTGGCCCAGGCCCTCCAGCGCGTAGTACTCGCACTGGATCGGGATCAGTACCTCCGCGCCGGCCACCATCGCGTTCACCGTCAGGAGACCGAGCGAGGGCGGGCAGTCGATGAGGATGTAGTCGAGGGGCTGGTCGTACGCCTGGATCGCGCGCTGGAGGCGGCTCTCCCGCGCCACCAGCGAGACCAGCTCGATCTCCGCGCCGGCCAGGTCGATCGTGGCGGGCGCGCAGAACAGGCCCTCCACGTCCACCACCGGCTGCACGACCTCCAGCAGGGGCCGGCTGTCCACGAGCACGTCGTAGATGGACGGCACCTCGGCGTGGTGGTCGATGCCAAGGGCGGTGGAGGCGTTGCCCTGCGGGTCGAGGTCGACCACGAGGACGCGGGACCCGTTCAGGGCCAGCGAGGCCGCCAGGTTCACGGTGGTCGTGGTCTTGCCCACGCCGCCCTTCTGGTTGGCGACCACGATGACCCGGGTCTGCTCCGGCCGGGGCAGCGGCTCACCGGAGCGCCCCAGGGCGTCCGCCGCCGGCTGGGCGGCCCGGCCGAGAGGGGTCTCGTTGTCCACGAGGGGTGGGGACGATGTTTCACGTGAAACATCGTCGCCCGCCGATTCAGAGCGGGGACCGGGGACCGGGTCGGCCATCGGCCCCGCGAGGTTGGCGTCGGACCGCACGGTGTCACTCTCCTCGACATCAGGCTCGCGATGAACAGAGCCTGCCATGTCCCCAGGGTCGCGAACCAGCGGGGCCCTTACTCCTGTGGATGAATCCACCGTTGTGGACAACTCCGTCCCCCTCGCGTCCTTGCGCGGGAGGGGGGACGCGGCCGCACGGCCGCGGCTGATGATTCCGTGCAGCAGAGAGCGACGTTTCACGTGAAACACGATGCCCGGACGGACTGTTCAGCTCTCCACGACACTCCGACATCCCTCCCTGGAGGGCCCAACGCGGACAGCGTCCACGCCGGGCCCCCGGGACGGCGGGCCGGTCAGCGGCGCCGGCGGACCCGTCCGACCCTGGCCGCCTTGGCCCGCTTGGCCGCGAACCTCACACCGCCGGGACTCTCCCCGACCTCGACCCGGACCACCGTCGACAGCGGATCCACCAGACCCTCGCCCACCTGGAGCACCGAGGTCTTCACCACGCCCAGCTTCGTGAGGGCGGTCTTCGCCGAGACCAGCTCCTCCTCGGCGGTGTCACCCTTGAGCGCCAGCATCTCCCCGTACGGACGCAGCAGGGGAACGCCCCAGCCGGCCAGCCGGTCCAGCGGGGCCACCGCACGCGCGGTGACCACGTGCACCGGCTGCATCTTGCCCAGGACCTCCTCGGCACGGCCGCGCATCACCGTGACATGGTCCAGCCCCAGCAGCTCCACGGCCTCCTGGAGGAAGGTGGTCCGCCGCAGCAGGGGCTCCAGCAGGGTGATCCTGAGGTCCCGGCGCACCAGGGCCAGCGGGATACCGGGCAGCCCGGCGCCCGAGCCCACGTCGCACACGCTGACATTCTGGGGCACCACTTCCGACAGCACCGCGCAGTTCAGCAGGTGCCGTTCCCACAGCCGCGGCACCTCACGCGGCCCGATCAGGCCCCGCTTGACTCCCGCGTCCGCCAGCAGCTCCGCATACCGCACCGCCTCGGGAAAAAACTCACCGAACACCGCGCGTGCCTCTTCGGGCGCCGGGGGAAGCTCAGCTGCCTCCGTCACGGGGACCGTCCTTCCGTACCTCGTGGCTCCGAGGACCACGTCCTCAGGATGCCGCGTCCTTCACATGCCAGGCTGACAAACATCGGCCCCGCCTGCGATACAGACGGGGCCGAAGACTCATGCGTGCGGTCAGGCGGGGAGCACAACGACGAAGCGCTGCGGCTCCTCGCCCTCGGACTCGCTCCGCAGACCCGCGGCCGCCACGGCGTCGTGGACGACCTTCCGCTCGAACGGGGTCATCGGGGCCAGCTTCAGCGGCTCGCCGGACGCCTTCACGTCCGCCGCGGCCTTGGCACCCAGCTCCGCCAGCTCCTCGCGCTTCTTCGCACGGAACCCGGCGATGTCCAGCATCAGCCGGCTGCGGTCCCCGGTCTCCCGGTGCACGGCGAGGCGGGTCAGCTCCTGCAGGGCCTCCAGGACCTCACCGTCGCGGCCCACGAGCTTCTGCAGGTCGCGGCCGGAGGAGTCACTGACGATCGACACCGCGGCACGGTCGGCCTCGACGTCCATGTCGATGTCCCCGTCCAGGTCCGCGATGTCGAGCAGACCCTCCAGGTAGTCGGCCGCGATCTCACCCTCCTGCTCGAGGCGGGTCAGGGTGTCGCCACTCTCAGCGGCGGCGGTGGTGGTGCCTTCCGTCACGGGAGGGACTCCTTCTTACTTCTTGGAAGAGGGCTTGCTGGGCGTCTGACGCTGCGACTTGGTCTGCCGCTTCGGCTGCTGCCGCTTCGCGGCACCGCCGCTCGCCGCATCCGAGTCTGCCGTGGCCTCGGCGCTCTTGATCACGGAGCCGTCGGCCTGGGCGGCCATCCCCTGCTTCGAGAGAGCCGCGATGAACTTGCGCTCGTTGTCGTTGCGGTCCGGGCCCTTGGCGACGATCGCCGCGACGACCTTCTTCTTGCCCCGGCCCTTGAGCTCGCCGTGCGAGCCGACGTGCTTGAGCAGGCGGGTCAGGTACTGGTCCTGCGCCTTGCTGCCCGGGGTCGGGTTCTGGTTGATCACGTACATCTGCTGACCCATGGTCCAGACGTTCGTGGTGAGCCAGTACACGAGGACACCGACGGGGAAGTTGATGCCCATGACGGCGAAGATCAGCGGGAAGATGTACATCAGCATCTTCTGCTGCTGCATGAACGGCGTCTTGACCGAGAGGTCGACGTTCTTCTGCATCAGCTGACGCTGGGTGTAGAACTGCGACAGCGACATCATGACGATCATGACGGCGGTCACGACGCGCACATCGGTCAGGGTGGCGCCGAGCGCCGCGACCTTCTCCGAGCTGTCCATGAACTTCGCGGCGATCGGCGCACCGAAGATCTTGGCTTCACGGGCGCTGTCGACGAGCTGCTGGTTCAGGACGCCGATGGTCTTGCCGTCGGCGATGTTCGCCAGCACGTGGTAGAGCGCGAAGAAGAACGGGGACTGCGCCAGGATGGGAAGGCACGAGGAGAGCGGGTTGGTACCCGTCTCCTTGTACAGCTTCATCATCTCTTCGGACTGACGCTGCTTGTCGTTCTTGTAGCGCTCCTGGATCGCCTTCATCTTCGGCTGGAGCGCCTGCATGCCACGCGTCGCCTTGATCTGCTTCACGAACAGCGGGATCAGGCAGATACGGATCAAGATCACCAGAGACACGATGGACAGGCCCCAGGCCCACCCACTGTCCGCACCGAAGATCGCGCCGTACAGGCTGTGGAACTGGACGATGATCCACGAGACGGGTGTGGTGATAAAGCTGAACAGACTGGCAATCGTGTCCACTAATCAGGCTCCTTGAGCATTGCGAGATCTACGCAACGCACTGCGCAGCTGCTCGTGCCAACGCGGGCGTTTACGAGGTGGGACATGGTCCACACCACCCGGGGACCACGGATTGCACCGCAGGATCCGCCAGGCGGTCAGTGCTGTCCCCTTCACCGCACCATGCCGGTCGATGGCCGTGTACCCGTAGTGCGAGCACGAGGGGTAGTAACGGCACACCGGCCCGAGCAGCGGACTGATCGTCCACTGGTACAGCTTGATCAAAGCGAGCAGCGGGTACTTCATCGAGCCACGCCTCCCAGGAGCCGCGCCAGAGCGGCATCCAGGTCCCGGGCCAGTTCCTCGGGGCCGGCATCGCCCGCTCCGGGCAATGCGCGTACCACCACCAGGCTACCGGCGGGCAGCCTCGGGAGCCGCTCGCGGACCAGATGCCGGAGACGGCGCTTGACCCGGTTGCGCACGACGGCGTTGCCGACGGCCTTGCTGACGACGAAACCCGCACGCGACGAGGGAGCTTCCTCCCCCGACTCGTGCGGGTCCGTTGCACCGCTTGTACGTAGGTGGACGACGAGGAGCGGGCGACCGGCCCGACGGCCTCGGCGCACCGCGCCCGCGAAGTCCTCGCGCCGCCTCAGCCGATTTTCGGGAGACAGCACGACGTCACGACCTGCGCGTTGTTACGCGGAAAGGGCGGCGCGGCCCTTGGAACGGCGGTTCGCCAGGATCGCGCGGCCGGCACGGGTACGCATCCGCAGGCGGAAGCCGTGGGTCTTGGCACGACGGCGGTTGTTCGGCTGGAAGGTGCGCTTGCTCACTCGGGGGCTCCAGAGAATGAATCGTTGTGGCGGGACATCGCCTGGCTGTCACCGTGCGCCCACGAGGAAACTCGCGTGTTCGCCCGAGTGGCACCGCTAATTGATCACTATCAGTGACCTTCGCCCATCGGTAGGCAGGCGGCAGCAGCCATCGACAACTCGACCTCGTTACGGTACGCGCGGCTACGCCATCCGGTCAAACCGAGCCGACCCGGCCCCGCTCTGTGCACAGGCTGTGGACAACGACTTGAACCGCAGGCTCCGGCCTGACTACCGTTGCTCGACCCTGGATTTTTTGTCCCGACCGTCCCAAAGAACCACACATTCGTGGGACCCCTGTGAGAGAGCGTGCTCTGTGGCTGACGTACCTGCCGATCTTGCCGCAGTGTGGCCAAGGGTGCTGGAGAAGCTCCTCGGGGAAGGACAGCCGGGCATCGAGCCCAAGGACAAGCAGTGGGTCGAGCGGTGCCAGCCCCTGGCGCTGGTCGCCGACACCGCCCTCCTCGCCGTCCCCAATGAATGGGGCAAGCGGGTACTGGAGGGCCGGCTGGCCCCGCTGATCAGCGACGCGCTCAGCCGCGAGTGCGGCCGCCCGATCCGGATCGCCATCACCGTGGACGACTCCGCCGGCGAGCCCGCGCCCTCCGCCCCGCCCGCCCAGCAGCCCGGCGGGTACGAGCCGTACGGCGGCCAGCGCCAGGGCGGCGGCTCCTCCGAGGACCAGCTCCCCGCGGCCCGCCCCGCCTACCCGGACTACCAGCAGCCGCGCTCCGAGCCCGGCGCCTGGCCCCGCGGCGGCCAGCAGGACGACTACGGCTGGCAGCAGCCCCGCCTCGGCGGCTTCCCCGAGCGCGACCCCTACGCCTCCCCGCAGCCGGGCTACCTCCAGCAGTCCGAGCCCCCGGCCTACGAGCAGGGTTCCTACGACCAGAGCTCCTACGAGCAGCAGCCGTACGAGCAGTCCCCGTACGAGTCCCAGCAGAACCACGCGTCCCACCAGTACGAGCAGCCGTCCTACGAGCAGCCCTCCCCGCGCCCCGCGCCCGGCCGCCCCCCGGCCGCGCCCCCGGCCCCCTCCGGCGGCTCCAGCTCGGGCCCGCCGGAGCCGACCGCCCGGCTGAACCCCAAGTACCTCTTCGACACCTTCGTCATCGGCGCCTCCAACCGCTTCGCGCACGCCGCCGCGGTGGCCGTGGCCGAGGCGCCGGCGAAGGCGTACAACCCCCTCTTCATCTACGGGGAGTCGGGTCTCGGCAAGACGCACCTGCTGCACGCCATCGGGCACTACGCGCGGAGCCTGTACCCCGGCACCCGCGTGCGGTACGTGAGCTCCGAGGAGTTCACCAACGAGTTCATCAACTCCATCCGCGACGGCAAGGGCGACGCCTTCCGCAAGCGCTACCGCGAGATGGACATCCTGCTCGTCGACGACATCCAGTTCCTCGCGAGCAAGGAGTCGACGCAGGAGGAGTTCTTCCACACCTTCAATACGCTCCACAACGCGAACAAGCAGATCGTCCTCTCCTCCGACCGGCCGCCCAAGCAGCTGGTGACCCTGGAGGACCGGCTCCGCAACCGCTTCGAGTGGGGCCTGATCACGGACGTCCAGCCGCCCGAGCTGGAGACGCGTATCGCGATCCTGCGCAAGAAGGCCGTCCAGGAGCAGCTCAACGCCCCTCCGGAGGTACTGGAGTTCATCGCCTCCCGCATCTCGCGCAACATCCGCGAGCTGGAGGGGGCGCTGATCCGCGTCACGGCCTTCGCGAGCCTCAACCGGCAGCCGGTCGACCTGGGGCTCACCGAGGACGTCCTCAAGAACCTGATCCCGGGCGGCGAGGACAGCGCCCCGGAGATCACCGCCTCGGACATCATGGCGGCCACCGCCGACTACTTCGGGCTCACGGTGGACGACCTGTGCGGATCCTCGCGCAGCCGCGTCCTGGTGACGGCCCGCCAGATCGCCATGTACCTGTGCCGGGAGCTCACCGACCTCTCGCTGCCCAAGATCGGGGCGCAGTTCGGCGGCCGCGACCACACCACCGTCATGCACGCGGACCGGAAGATCCGCGCCCTGATGGCCGAGCGGCGCTCCATCTACAACCAGGTCACCGAGCTCACCAACCGCATCAAGAACGGCTGACAGACCCCCTTCACGGCACCTCCAGAGGGCGCTCCCGGTCCACATCGGGGGCGCCTTTCGGCGTTGAGAGGGGCGTCCTTCGGCGTTGAAGGGGGCGCTCTTCGCCGTTGAGGGGGGCGCTCGTCTTCGTCCGTGCGCCTCTTGTCTGTTCGAATACGCCCCCTGAGGAGCAACTCATCCACAGATTCGGTGACTTTCTTCCGTCCACACCCTGGGGACCGGCTCCGTCACCCACAATCTGTCCACAGGGCCGTCGGGTGAGGAACCATCAGACCAGGTCAGACCCCTGTGGATTTGTGCACAAACGTTATCCACAGGCTGTGGACGACGACTTCCTCCACAGGGCTGTGCACGAGGTTTTCCACCGTCGGCCCACAGGTTCCCGCATCCTGTGCACAGGTTCTGCAGGGTTCTCCACACCCTTGTCCACTGTTCGGCAACGCGCCACCCCCTCTCACCGCCCGGAGTGAAAGCCGTCACACGGATGTAGACGTTTGGGCTGTGGAGTACCGGGGGAAAGCTGGGGACACACCTGTGGACTAATCGGGGTCTCCTGGGGACAGCCTGTGCAGAACTTTTGTTTCTCCACAGGGACCTCGGGTTGTCCACCGGTGTCATACACAGGGTCGGTGGATAAAAAACGCGGGCTGAGCTGCGCAAACGGAGTTATCCACCGTTTCCACAGGCCCTACTACTACTCCCATGGACAGTTAGCTCGGATTCGGTTTTCAAGCGGGTCCTGTGCACAACTCGTCGATCGGCCGTCCCGCCGCCCAGGTCCCGACTTGACCGGCGGCCGCAGCGAGTGTCGGCGCCGTACGTCAGACTGGTCCCCGGCATCGGTCGAGGCATCGACGGGCCGACGACGAAGGCCGACGGACGAGCGAGCAACAGCAGGAGGCGGTTCCGGTGAAGATCCGGGTGGAGCGCGACGTACTCGCGGAGGCGGTGGCCTGGGCGGCCCGTAGCCTCCCGGCCCGGCCGCCGGTGCCCGTTCTCGCGGGCCTGCTGCTCAAGGCCGAGGACGGCACGCTGAGCCTGTCCGGCTTCGACTACGAGGTCTCGGCGCGGGTCTCCGTCGAGGCGGACGTCGAGGAGGACGGCACCGTCCTGGTCTCCGGCCGGCTGCTGGCCGACATCTGCCGCGCCCTCCCCAACCGCCCGGTGGAGATTTCCACAGACGGTGTACGGGCGACCGTGGTCTGCGGCTCCTCCCGGTTCACCCTCCACACCCTGCCTGTGGAGGAGTACCCGGCGCTGCCGCAGATGCCGACCGCGACCGGCACCGTGCCCGGCGAGGTCTTCGCCGCCGCCGCCAAGCAGGTGGCCACCGCCGCCGGCCGTGACGACACGCTGCCCGTGCTGACCGGTGTCCGCATCGAGATCGAGGGCGACCGCGTCACCCTGGCCTCCACCGACCGCTACCGCTTCGCGGTCCGCGAGTTCCTGTGGAAGCCGGAGAACCCGGACGCCTCGGCCGTGGCCCTGGTGCCCGCCAAGACGCTCCAGGAGATCGCCAACTCGCTGACCAGCGGTGACACCGTCACCCTGGCGCTCTCCGGCTCCGGTGCCGGTGAGGGCCTGATCGGCTTCGAGGGCGCCGGCCGCCGCACCACCACCCGGCTGCTGGAGGGCGACCTGCCCAAGTACCGGACGCTGTTCCCGACCGAGTTCAACTCCGTCGCCGTGATCGAGACCGCGCCCTTCGTCGAGGCCGTCAAGCGCGTGGCCCTGGTGGCCGAGCGCAACACCCCGGTCCGCCTGAGCTTCGAGCAGGGCGTGCTGATCCTGGAGGCCGGCTCCTCCGACGACGCACAGGCTGTGGAGCGCGTCGACGCGCAGCTGGAGGGCGACGACATCTCGATCGCCTTCAACCCGACCTTCCTGCTGGACGGCCTGAGCGCGATCGCCTCCCCGGTGGCCCAGCTGAGCTTCACCACCTCGACCAAGCCCGCGCTGCTCAGCGGCCGCCCGGCGCTCGACGCCGAGGCGGACGAGGCGTACAAGTACCTGATCATGCCGGTGCGCCTGTCCGGCTGACCCACCGCCGCCGACGTCGGGCCCGGTCTCGCGCGCTGCGGGGCCGGGCCCGGCGTCGTCCACAGCCTGGGGACACCGGGCGGACCTCCTGGGGACACCGGGAAGGCGCAAAGCCGGGAGCGCCCGCGGGGCCCGCCGCCGCGGCCGGGCGTAGGCTCGGATCCGGTGGGCGCCCCCGCCGCGTCCCAGCGGACCCGGCCCCGGGAGCCCCGGCAAAGACGGCCACAACGCTTAAGGAACCACCTGATGGAGCTTGGTCTCGTCGGTCTCGGCAAGATGGGCGGCAACATGCGCGAGCGCATCCGCCGCGCAGGCCACACCGTCATCGGATACGACCGCAACCCGGACCTCGCCGATGTCCACAGCCTGCGGGAACTTGTGGACAGCCTGCAGGCCCCCCGCGTGGTGTGGGTGATGGTCCCGGCGGGCGCGGCGACCCAGTCCACCGTCGACGAGCTGGCGGAACTGCTCTCGATCGGCGACATCGTCGTCGACGGCGGCAACTCCCGCTGGACCGACGACGAGAAGCACGCCGCCGAGCTGGCGGCCAAGGGCATCGGCTTCGTCGACTGCGGCGTCTCCGGCGGTGTCTGGGGCCTGGAGAACGGCTACGCGCTGATGTACGGCGGCGAGAAGGACCACGTCGCGCGCGTCCAGCCGGTCTTCGACGCCCTCAAGCCGGAGGGCGACTTCGGCGCCGTGCACGCCGGCAAGGTCGGTGCGGGCCACTTCGCGAAGATGGTCCATAACGGCATCGAGTACGCCATGATGCAGGCGTACGCCGAGGGCTGGGAGCTCCTGGAGAAGGTGGACTCGGTCACCGACGTCCGCGAGATCTTCCGCTCCTGGCAGGAAGGGACCGTCATCCGCTCCTGGCTGCTGGACCTGGCCGTGAACGCCCTCGACGAGGACGAGCACCTGGAGAAGCTGCGCGGCTTCGCGCAGGACTCGGGCGAGGGCCGCTGGACGGTGGAGGCGGCCATCGACCACGCCGTACCGCTGCCCGCGATCACCGCCTCGCTGTTCGCGCGGTTCGCCTCGCGGCAGGACGACTCCCCGCAGATGAAGATGATCGCCGCGCTGCGCAACCAGTTCGGCGGCCACGCGGTCGAGAAGAAGTAGCAGCTCAGCAGCACAGCAGTACGAACGAGCAGTGGGAAGCCGGGGGAGGTCGGCGCCGTATGCATGTCTCGCATCTCTCGTTGGCCGACTTCCGCTCGTACGCCCGGGCCGAGGTTCCCCTCGACCCGGGCGTCACCGCTTTTGTAGGACCCAACGGCCAGGGCAAGACCAACCTCGTCGAGGCGATCGGCTATCTGGCCACCCTGGGCAGCCACCGGGTCTCCTCGGACGCCCCGCTCGTGCGGATGGGCGCGGACCGCGCGGTGATCCGCGCCGCCGTCACCCAGGGCGAGCGGCAGCAGCTGGTGGAGCTGGAGCTCAATCCGGGCCGGGCGAACCGGGCCCGCATCAACCGCTCCTCGCAGGTCAGGCCGCGGGACGTGCTGGGCATCGTACGGACGGTGCTGTTCGCGCCGGAGGACCTGGCGCTGGTCAAGGGGGACCCCGGCGAGCGGCGCCGGTTCCTGGACGAGCTGGTCACGGCGCGCTCGCCGCGCATGGCCGGAGTGCGCTCGGACTACGAGCGGGTGCTCAAGCAGCGCAACACCCTGCTGAAATCCGCGGCGATGGCCCGCCGGCACGGCGGGCGCTCGATGGACCTGTCCACCCTCGACGTGTGGGACCAGCACCTGGCGCGGGCGGGCGCCGAGCTGCTGGCCCAGCGGCTGGACCTGCTCGCGACCCTGCTCCCGCTCGCCGACAAGGCGTACGAGCAGCTCGCGCCCGGCGGCGGCCCGCTCGGCCTCGCCTACCGCTCCTCGGCCGGCGAGCCGGTGGACAGCGGCGCGGCCCGCACCCGGGAGGCGCTCCACGAGGTGCTGCTGGCCGCGCTCGGCGGGGTCCGCAAGCAGGAGATCGAGCGCGGCGTGACCCTGGTCGGCCCGCACCGCGACGACGTGCTCCTCAGCCTGGGGGAGCTCCCGGCCAAGGGCTACGCGAGCCATGGCGAGTCCTGGTCGTACGCGCTGGCGCTGCGGCTGGCCTCCTACGAGCTGCTGCGCTCCGAGGGCAGCGAGCCCGTGCTGGTCCTGGACGACGTCTTCGCGGAACTGGACGCGCGGCGCCGGGAGCGGCTGGCCGAGCTGGTGGCGCCGGGCGAGCAGGTGCTCGTGACGGCGGCGGTCGACGACGACGTCCCCGGCGTGCTGGTGGGAGCGCGGTACGGGGTGTCCGGTGGTGAGGTGACCCGGCTGTGAACGAGCAGGGCGAGAACGCGCCGCAGGGCCGCAGGGCCCCCGAGCCCTCCGGGGTGGACCTGGCCCGCCAGGCGCTGGCGGCCGCGCGGGAGCAGGCGCGGGCCCGGGGCAACGCGGCGAGCGCGCGCAAGGGCCGCCAGCCGGGGCTGCGCTCGGGTGCCCGCGCGGACGGCCGGGACCCGATGCCGCTGATGGCGGCGCTGGACCGGCTGCGCACCGAGCACGGCTGGGAGATGCCGATGGCGGTGGCGGGCGTGATGGAGCGCTGGCCGGAGATCGTCGGCCCGGAGATCGCGGCCCACTGTGAACCGCAGCGCTACGAGAACCGTGAACTGGTCGTGCGCTGCGATTCCTCGGCCTGGGCGGCGCAGCTCAAGCTGCTCGCCCCGCAGCTGGTGGCCCGGCTCAACGCGGACCTGGGGCAGGGCACCGTACGGCTGATCAAGGTGCAGGGGCCGGGCGGACGGCCGAAGGGGTACGGGCCCTGGCGGGCTCCCGGGAGCACCGGACCGGGCGATACCTACGGGTGAGTAGCCCCCGATGCGGGTGGCGTCCCTCACGGTAGCCGGAGGTTGACAGCCCGAAGCGCTGGGTGCCCGTGTGAGCCACTTTGAGCCCCTGCCCGGATGTGGGGAGTCGGAGAGAGGAGGTTCAGGGCGGCACATGCGTACTCAGGTACCGGCAAACCCCCATTCATGTCAGTGGTACCGGTAGACTGGAGCAAATCCCGCCCGTTTGCGGGATCAGGCAGACAACGCAGATCGACGCGGCCGCTCCCGCCGGTGCACTTGCTGGTCCGGAGTACGGGCTGCGCTGTGCCAGAAAGGGCGCTTCGTGGCCGATTCCGGCGACTCCAACGAGAAGAATTACGACGCCAGTGCGATCCAGGTCCTCGAGGGCCTGGACGCCGTGCGCAAGCGGCCGGGTATGTACATCGGCTCGACCGGTGAGCGTGGTCTGCACCACCTCGTCTACGAGGTCGTCGACAACTCGGTCGACGAGGCCCTGGCCGGGCACGCGGACACCATCGACGTCACGATCCTCGCCGACGGCGGGGTGCGCGTGGTCGACAACGGCCGCGGCATCCCCGTCGGCATCGTGCCGTCCGAGGGCAAGCCGGCCGTCGAGGTCGTCCTCACCGTCCTGCACGCGGGCGGCAAGTTCGGCGGCGGCGGCTACGCCGTCTCCGGTGGTCTGCACGGCGTGGGTGTCTCCGTCGTGAACGCCCTGTCGACCAAGGTCGCGGTCGAGGTCCGGACGGACGGCCACCGCTGGACCCAGGACTACAAGCTCGGCGTGCCGACGGCTCCGCTGGCCAAGAACGAGGAGACGGCCGAGACCGGCACCTCGGTGACCTTCTGGGCCGACGGCGACATCTTCGAGACCACCGAGTACTCCTTCGAGACGCTGTCGCGGCGCTTCCAGGAGATGGCCTTCCTCAACAAGGGCCTGACCCTGTCGCTGACCGACGAGCGCGAGTCGGCGAAGGCCACGGTCGGCGCGGACGACCCCGACGCGGACATCGCCGAGCCCGCCGCGCGCACGGTGAAGTACTACTACGAGGGCGGCATCGTCGACTTCGTGAAGTACCTCAACTCGCGCAAGGGCGAGCTGATCCACCCGACCGTCATCGACGTCGAGGCCGAGGACAAGGAGCGCATGCTCTCGGTCGAGATCGCGATGCAGTGGAACTCGCAGTACACCGAGGGGGTCTACTCCTTCGCGAACACGATCCACACGCACGAGGGCGGCACCCACGAGGAGGGCTTCCGCGCGGCGCTGACCGGCCTGGTCAACCGCTACGCGCGGGACAAGAAGCTGCTCCGCGAGAAGGACGACAACCTCGCCGGCGAGGACATCCGCGAGGGTCTGACGGCGATCATCTCGGTGAAGCTGGGCGAGCCCCAGTTCGAGGGCCAGACGAAGACCAAGCTGGGCAACACGGAGGCCAAGACCTTCGTGCAGAAGGTGGTCCACGAGCACCTGAACGACTGGTTCGACCGCAACCCGGTCGAGGCCGCGGACATCATCCGCAAGTCGATCCAGGCGGCCACCGCGCGCGTCGCGGCCCGCAAGGCCCGCGACCTCACGCGCCGCAAGGGCCTGCTGGAGAGCGCGTCCCTGCCGGGCAAGCTGTCCGACTGCCAGTCGAACGACCCGACCAAGTGCGAGATCTTCATCGTCGAGGGCGACTCCGCCGGCGGCTCGGCGAAGTCCGGCCGCAACCCGATGTACCAGGCCATCCTGCCGATCCGCGGCAAGATCCTGAACGTCGAGAAGGCCCGTATCGACAAGATCCTCCAGAACACCGAGGTCCAGGCGCTGATCAGCGCCTTCGGCACCGGGGTGCACGAGGACTTCGACATCGAGAAGCTGCGCTATCACAAGATCATCCTGATGGCGGACGCCGACGTCGACGGCCAGCACATCAACACCCTGCTGCTGACCTTCCTCTTCCGCTTCATGCGCCCGCTGGTCGAGGCCGGTCACGTGTACCTGTCCCGCCCGCCGCTCTACAAGATCAAGTGGGGCCGCGACGACTTCGAGTACGCGTACTCGGACCGCGAGCGCGACGCCCTGGTGGAGCTCGGCAAGCAGAACGGCAAGCGCATCAAGGAGGACTCGATCCAGCGTTTCAAGGGTCTGGGCGAGATGAACGCGGAGGAGCTGCGCGTCACCACCATGGACGTGGACCACCGGGTGCTCGGCCAGGTGACCCTCGACGACGCGGCGCAGGCCGACGACCTGTTCTCGGTGCTGATGGGTGAGGACGTCGAGGCCCGGCGCTCCTTCATCCAGCGCAACGCCAAGGACGTCCGCTTCCTCGACATCTGAGTCGGCCCGACGCTGACCGCCGCCTGAAAGGACTTCTGACCAGCAATGGCCGACGAGACCACCCAGCCCGCCCAGAACGCAGAGAATCCCGCCGAGGAGGAGCAGCAGCTGCGCATCGAGCCCGTCGGGCTCGAGACGGAGATGCAGCGCTCCTACCTCGACTACGCGATGTCCGTCATCGTCTCGCGTGCGCTGCCCGACGTCCGGGACGGCCTCAAGCCCGTCCACCGCCGGGTGCTGTACGCGATGTACGACGGCGGCTACCGGCCCGAGAAGGGCTTCTACAAGTGCGCCCGCGTCGTCGGCGACGTCATGGGCACCTACCACCCGCACGGCGACAGCTCCATCTACGACGCCCTGGTCCGTCTGGCCCAGCCGTGGTCGATGCGCATGCCGCTGGTGGACTCCAACGGCAACTTCGGCTCCCCGGGCAACGACCCGGCGGCCGCCATGCGCTACACCGAGTGCAAGCTGATGCCGCTGGCCATGGAGATGCTCCGGGACATCGACGAGGAGACCGTCGACTTCCAGGACAACTACGACGGCCGCAACCAGGAGCCGACCGTGCTCCCGGCCCGCTTCCCGAACCTGCTGGTCAACGGCAGCGCCGGCATCGCGGTCGGTATGGCCACCAACATCCCGCCGCACAACCTGCGCGAGGTCGCGGCCGGCGCCCAGTGGGCGCTGGAGCACCCGGACGCCTCGCACGAGGAGCTGCAGGACGCGCTCATCGAGCGCATCAAGGGCCCGGACTTCCCCACCGGCGCGCTCGTCGTCGGCCGCAAGGGCATCGAGGAGGCGTACCGGACCGGGCGCGGCTCCATCACCATGCGCGCGGTGGTCGCCGTCGAGGAGATCCAGAACCGCCAGTGCCTGGTGGTCACGGAGCTGCCGTACCAGACCAACCCGGACAATCTCGCGCAGAAGATTGCCGACCTGGTCAAGGACGGCAGGGTCGGCGGCATCGCCGACGTCCGCGACGAGACCTCCTCGCGCACCGGCCAGCGCCTGGTGATCGTGCTCAAGCGCGACGCCGTGGCCAAGGTGGTGCTGAACAACCTCTACAAGCACACCGACCTGCAGACGAACTTCGGCGCGAACATGCTGGCGCTGGTGGACGGGGTGCCGCGCACCCTGTCGATCGACGCCTTCATCCGCCACTGGGTGACCCACCAGATCGAGGTCATCGTCCGGCGCACCCGCTTCCGCCTGCGCAAGGCGGAGGAGCGCGCCCACATCCTGCGCGGCCTGCTCAAGGCGCTGGACGCGATCGACGAGGTCATCGCGCTCATCCGGCGCAGCAACACGGTCGAGATCGCGCGCGAGGGCCTGATGGGCCTGCTGGAGATCGACGAGATCCAGGCGAACGCGATCCTGGAGATGCAGCTCCGCCGCCTCGCGGCCCTGGAGCGGCAGAAGATCGTCGCTGAGCACGACGAACTCCAGGCCAAGATCAACGAGTACAACGCGATCCTGGCCTCCGAGTCCCGCCAGCGCTCCATCGTCAGCGAGGAACTGGCCGCGCTCGTCGAGAAGTTCGGCGACGACCGGCGCTCCAAGCTGGTGCCCTTCGACGGTGACATGTCCATCGAGGACCTGATCGCCGAGGAGGACATCGTCGTCACCATCACCCACGGCGGGTACGTCAAGCGCACCAAGACCGAGGACTACCGCTCGCAGAAGCGCGGCGGCAAGGGCGTGCGCGGCACCAAGCTGAAGCAGGACGACCTGGTCGACCACTTCTTCGTCTCCACCACGCACCACTGGCTGCTGTTCTTCACGAACAAGGGCCGCGTCTACCGCTCCAAGGCGTACGAGCTCCCCGACGCCGGACGCGACGCGCGCGGGCAGCACGTCGCGAACCTGCTGGCCTTCCAGCCGGACGAGAAGATCGCGCAGATCCTCGCGATCCGCGACTACGACGCGGCGCCCTACCTGATCCTGGCCACCAAGGGCGGCCTGGTGAAGAAGACGGCGCTCAAGGACTACGACTCGCCGCGCTCGGGCGGTGTCATCGCGATCAACCTCCGGGAGACCGAGGACGGCAGCGACGACGAGCTGATCGGTGCCGAGCTGGTGTCCGCCGAGGACGACCTGCTGCTGATCAGCAAGAAGGCGCAGTCGATCCGCTTCACGGCCACCGACGACGCGCTGCGCCCGATGGGCCGCGCGACCTCGGGTGTGAAGGGCATGAGTTTCCGTGAAGGGGACGAGCTGCTCTCGATGAGCGTGGTCCGGCCCGGTACGTTCGTCTTCACCGCGACCGACGGCGGTTACGCCAAGCGGACGGCGGTCGACGAGTACCGCGTCCAGGGCCGTGGTGGTCTGGGCATCAAGGCCGCCAAGATCGTGGAGGACCGCGGTTCCCTCGTCGGGGCGCTCGTGGTGGACGAAACGGACGAGATTCTCGCCATCACGCTCAGCGGTGGTGTGATTCGTACGCGCGTCAATGAAGTCAGGGAGACCGGTCGTGACACCATGGGCGTCCAGCTGATCAACCTGGGCAAGCGCGATGCCGTGGTCGGCATCGCCCGCAACGCCGAAGCCGGTCAGGAAGCCGACGAGGCCGAGGCGGACGAGATCGAGACCGAGGGGGCCGACGCACCGGCCGCCGAGGCAGCCGAGGGCACGCAGCCTTCGGCCGGGGAGCACGAGGAGTAAGTCGTGAGTGGAGCCACGGGCGCCGGACCGGCCAAGACTGGAGCGAAAGGTGCCCGTGGCCCCGCCGCGGACTCCCAGGGGGGAACCGTGACGGACACCCGAGGAACGAAGGCAGGGGCCGAGGCGAACACCGCCGAGGGCCGTCCCGCCGAGCCCTACCAGCCCCCGCAGGCGTACGCGTCGCCCGCGGGCCCGGGCGGGCCGCGGGGCGCCGGGGCGGCCGGCACGCAGCGCAAGCCGCGTACGCCGGTCCGTACGACCCCCCGCACGCGCAAGGCACGGCTGCGGGTGGCCAAGGCCGACCCGTGGTCGGTGATGAAGGTCAGCTTCCTGCTGTCGATCGCGCTCGGCATCTGCACGATCGTGGCGGCGGCGGTGCTGTGGATGGTCATGGACGCGATGGGCGTCTTCTCGACCGTCGGCGGCACCATCAGCGAGGCCACCGGCTCGAACGAGGGCAACGGCTTCGACCTGCAGTCCTTCATGTCGCTGCCGCGCGTGCTGATCTTCACCTCGGTGATCGCGGTCATCGACGTGGTGCTGGCGACGGCGCTGGCGACCCTGGGCGCGTTCATCTACAACCTGTCGGCGGGATTCGTCGGCGGTGTGGAGCTGACGCTCGCCGAGGACGAGTAGTCCTCCCGGAGAAGCGCCGGTGACGGGTCGGATGACCTGCGCAGACGCCCCCGGGGAACCGATTTTGGCCTGACCGGGTCTGTGCGCTAATCTTCAGGAGTCAGCGCGCAGCGCGGAGGGGCTATAGCTCAGTTGGTTAGAGCGCATCCCTGATAAGGATGAGGCCACAGGTTCAAATCCTGTTAGCCCCACAGTGAGAAGGACCCCGGCCGGGAACGGCCGGGGTCCTTCTGCGTGACGGGGGTCCGTCGTTGGGCCGGGCGGGGGACGGGGAGGTCACCGATCGGTATCGGTCGGTGTGTATTGTTGGGCGACAGAAGTCCCCCTACGTCAACGAAAGACGAGGTCGCGCGGTGAAGAAGCTGCTCCTGGTCGCACTGGCCGCCATCGGCGGGCTCCTCGTGTACCGCCAGATCCAGGCGGACCGCGCCGAGCAGGACCTGTGGACGGAGGCTACCGACTCCGTGCCCTCTGGTTCCGGTGTGTGAGACCGAAGGCTGAGTTCATGAAGCCCCGGCTGCCGCTGCGGCCGGGGCTTCGTGCTGTTCTGTGGCGATAAATTCCGATATGCAAAGATTCGGCTTGCGTTAGCAACTCGGGGTGGGCGCGTGATGGATCGGGTACGGACGACCGTGGGGGCGGTGGCCCTGGGCCTGCTGGCGGTCCCGCCCGCCACCGCGTACGCCGAGGGGGCCGCGCCGCAGCCGCCGCCCGTCTACCGGGCCGCCGAGGGCTCGCAGGCCGTACAGGGCAAGCCCTCCACGGCGGACGCCCCGCTCGTCGAGGCCGGGCACAGCTACCAGGACACCCTCGGGCCCGGGGACCGGTACTACCGGCTCGTCCTGGAGAAGGACGGCTCCAACGCCTATGTCTCCGCCGTGGTCCGGCCCCCGGCCGGGGCCAGGGTGTCGGGCAGTGACAGCATCGAGGTCGAGCTGATGACCACCGCCGGGACCTCCTGCGAGGACAGCACCGGCCGGTCGAACTTCGGCTACGACGCCGTGCCGCTGGCCGCCGCGGGCGTCCGCTGGGGCTCCGAGGACCGGACGTGCGCTGCCGCCGGGGTGTACTACGCCAAGGTCACCCGGACCGCGGCCAAGGACTCCGACCAGAGCCCCTGGCCGCTCGAACTCACCGTCCAGCGCGAACCGGGGCGCGGTCCGGGCCAGCCCACCACCGCGCCGAAAGCCTGGCCCTCCGGGGCGCCCGCGCTGCCCGGCTCCGAGCCGGCGGGCCGCGCCGGCGGCACCGGCTTCAACGACGCGCGGGCCCTCGGCGCCGGGGTCTGGCGCGACGAGCTGCGGCCCGGCCAGACCCGCTGGTACCGGGTGCCGCTCGACTGGGGACAGCAACTGGGCGTCGGGGCCGAGCTGTCGGCCGCCCGCCTCACCAAGAAGTACGCCTCCGCCTCGGGCGGACTGGCCGTGACCCTCTACAACCCCTACCGGGGGCAGGTCTCCCGCGAGGAGACCTCCTACAACGGGGTGCAGGCCGGGATCACCCTCGACAAGACCGCGCCCGTCGGCTACGAGAACCGCTTCTCCGGGGACCGCGAGGTGCGGGCCGCGGGGGTCGCGGGCTGGTACTACCTCGCCGTCACCATGGGAGGGAAGGTCGCGGACTTCACCGAGGACGCGGTGCCCGTCCCCCTCACCCTGCGGCTGGAGCTGGCCGGGACCCCGGGCAAGGCGCCCGCCTACCAGGAGGACCCGGCACGCGGCGGCTTCGCCGTGGGCGCGCGGGACCGTACGGCGGCCGCGGACGGGCTCACCGCCCCGGAGGCGGCGGAGGCGGCGCGGACCCGGTCGGTGATGACGGTGGTGGCCGGGGCCGGCTTCGGCACCGGGACCGTCCTGCTGCTCGTGCTGGGCGGCTGGATCCTGCTCGGGCGGCGGGGGCGCGGCACTACACCTGCGTGAGGGCCCAGACCCCGATCGCGAACCCGAGCAGGGCGGCGGCGAGCAGCGCGGCCACGGCCTTGGGCGAGGGCGGGGCGATCCCGCCCGCGCGGCGGGCCGCGGCGGCGGGCGCCGCGGGCGGAGGCAGAGGGAAGCCGCCGGTCTGCGGGGCGCCGGGCGGCGGCAGAGGGAAGCTCCCGGTCTCCGGGGCGCCGGGCGCGGGCCCGAGGACACCGGGCGCGGGCACCGGTGCGGGGGGCGCCGCGGGCTGCGGGGGCGGCGCGGCGCGGGGATCCGTACGGGTGGGCTCGGCGGCCAGGGCGGCCGGACCGGCGGGTGTGCCCGCCCGCTCCGCCGGGGCGCCCGCCCCCGTCGGGCCCTCCGGGCCGAACCCCGGGGGCAGGGGGCCGAGTTGGTCGGCGATCTGTACCGCGGGCTCGTCCGGGGCGGGCGGCGGCAGGAGCTGCGCGGCCTCGGCAAGGGCTCTGCGCGCCCCCGTGGCCGTCCTGAACCGGCTGTCGGGGACGGGCTGCAGCAGCGTGGCGACGACGTCCCACAGCGGGGCGGGAACGCCCTCGGGCGCGGGCGGGGTGCCGTGGGCGCGGAAGTGCTCCACCAGCGCACGGGAGTCGGGCTTGGTGCCCTTGAGGAGGTAGAGGGCGAGCAGTCCCACGGCGAACAGGTCGGCGGGGAAGTCGGGTTCGGCGCCGGCCAGTTGCTCGGGCGCGAAATAGCCGGGGGTGCCGACCACGAAGTCGGTCCCGGTCAGCCGGGGCTCGTCCTTGCGCATGGAGATGCCGAAGTCGGACAGCCGCAGGTGCGGCCGCCCGGTTCCGGTGGCCTCCATCAGGATGTTGGCCGGCTTGATGTCGCGGTGGACGACGCCCTCCGCGTGGACCGCCGCCAGTCCCGACAGGAGCTGGTCGAGCAGGGTGCACACGAACCGCGGCGGGAGGGGGCCGTGGTCCCCGATCACATGGCCGAGCGAGCCGCCCGCGACCAGGTCCATGGTGAAGAGGACCTTGTCGTCGTCGGCCGCCCAGCTGGCGGGCGCGAGCACATGCGGGTGGTCGATGCGCAGGGCCTGCTCCCGCACGAACCGCAGGAGCATGTGCGCGTCGCCCTGGAGGAGGACCTTCGCGGCGACGTAGCGGCGGCGGCGGTGGTCCCAGGCCCGCCACACGGCGCCCGCGCCCCCGCGCCCGACCGGATCGATCAGCTCGTACCGACCGGCGAAGACCTCACCCATCGCTGCGCCCGTCCCCCGTCACCCTCGGCCCGTTCCCGCGTCTCAGTTCTGGTGCGCCTCGTAGTGGGCGACCGCGTCCGCGGTGCGGCCCGCTCCGTACACCTTGAGGAACTCTGCCAGTTCCGGGTGGGTGGGGGCGAGCGTGTCGGCCGCGTCGATGATGTCCCCGGCGGCGGAGACCGAGCGCAGCAGGGACTGGATCTCGCGGACCACCCGCTTGACGGTCGGTGCGCCGGAACCGACGGTGGCCTGGCCGCCGCCGCTCAGGACGGAGCCCCCCTGGGTCTTCTTGATCTCGTCCATCCGGTCCGTGGCCTCCACCGCGCTGACGCTGCCGTCGGCCACCTGGCCGGCGAGGTCCTGGAGGGCCTGGACGCGCTGCACCACGGCGGGGTTGCCGATCTTGGCGCGCTGGCCGCTCATCAGCTGGGACAGCATGGGCGCCGACAGTCCGAGGACGGCAGCGAGGCGGGCCTGGTTCAGGCCGAGATCATCTATGAGCCGGCGGAAGAGGGCTCCGAGCGGCTCCCCGTACCAACTGCGCTGGAGCTCTCTGGCTCTGGCGGTGGCATCTTGCTGGACTGCGTCCACTCTTGCTACTCCCCTTCGCTGGTGCGAACCTCGCGAGCATCTTACGGAGAGTGGTCGCGGGGCGGGAGTCCCTATCATTTTGCGAGATGAGGGGGTACACCCGGTACTCTGTTCTGCGGAACGTCCACCTATCTCCCAGGGGACCGGTGCGTCCAGTTCCTCGGGGCCTTAGCTCAGTTGGTAGAGCGCTGCCTTTGCAAGGCAGATGTCAGGAGTTCGAATCTCCTAGGCTCCACACCACATACCCTCCGACCTGCGGAAACGCCGGGCGGGGGGTATTTTGCGTGCGCTTGGGGCGGTCGTCTGTATGGTGGATACATCTATGCATCGGGGGGTGTGTTCGAGATGTCCGTCCACAAGTCGGCCCGGGGGGCGCCGGTTTGGCGGGGTGATTCCGGCCGCGGGGCGCGAGGCCCGGCCGGTCCGCGCGAGAGCCGGCCGCGGGGCTTCCGTTAGTCCCTGACGGCTGTTTCCGGCCTTGGGTGGAAGGCCCGTCGAGGGCATTCCGGTAAGGGCGGCGGAGGGCTGAACTCCGCCCGCTCCCGAAACGCAGTGTTCACACGGATCAAGCCGGTGGAGTGGCGTACGCCACGGTGGCCGGGCGCTTGATCAAGGTACGGTCGCATGCGTACCTCCGGTCGGAGACGTACCTGCATGCAATGAGGGGGAACTCAGCCATGTCCGCCATGTCCGCGATCCTGGACACCGAACTCAGCTATGCGAGCACCGTGACCCGGGCTCTCGTCCACCGCGCCGCGGTCTGTGAGGTCTTCCTCACCGACTCGGTCCGGCTGGCCGACGACGCCTACCTCATCGCCGCCCAACTCCCGCGCGTCCACAGCTACTACAGCGACCAGCTGGCCACGCCCGCCGTCTACGACCCGCTGCTCCTGGTCGAGGTGTTCCGCCAGGCGTCGATCTACACCGCGCACACCTTCCTCGACGCGGCCGTCGACGAGAAGTTCATCTTCAACAGCGGCGAGATGATCGTCACCGACGCCGCCGCGCTGCAGATCGGCGTCCGGCCCGGCCACGCGCTGATCCACGCCCGCCAGGCGGGCCTGAGACACCGGGACGGCGTCGTCACCGGCAGCACGCTCGACCTGGTCCTCACCGTCGACGGGCGCGAGGCCGCGACCATGCGCACCACCTGCCAGTGGATGCCCGGCGCCGCCTGGAACCGGATGCGCGAGAAGGGCCGGGCCTCGCTCGCGCCCGGCGCCGCCCGGCCGCACCCCACCGGCCGCCGGGTCGCCCCCGGCGCCGTCGGCCGGATCTCCCCGCACAACGTGGTGCTGTCCGAGACCGCGGTCCGCGAGCGCGAGGTGCTGACCCAGGTGGTCGTGGACCAGGCCAACCCGGCCCTCTTCGACCACCCGCTGGACCACATCCCGGGCGCGCTGATCTTCGAGGCGTTCCGGCAGTCCGCGGTGCACGCCGCGCACGAGCTGTTCGGGCTGTCCCCGCAGGGGCTGCTGCTCACGCGCGTCGAGACGGACTTCACGCGCTTCGGCGAGTTCGAGCTGCCCACCGACTGCCTGGTGCGCGTGGTGGAGTCCCCCGACCCCGACTCGGTGGCCTTCGAGATCGACATGAGCCAGGAGGAGCGGATCGCCCGCGCCCGCGTGCACCTCGCCCTCACCCGCCCCATCGGCGGCGCGCTGCTGCAGCGCCTCGTGCCCGCCGGCGCCGGTGCCTGAGCGTCCGTACCCTTCCGTCCGGGACACCCGAGGAGACAGCGCAGTGCCCCAGCCCATGATCTGGTTCGACTTCGGCGGCGTGCTCTCGCCGCCGCTCGACGACCTCTTCGACTCCTACCACGCGCGCGCCGGCATCAGCCCGCGCCAGATGAAGACCGCCCTCGCCGCCGTCGCGGCCGAGCTGGGCCACGAACCGCTGGCCCCGCTGGAACTGGCCCTGCTCACCGAGGAGGAGTGGGGCGCGGCCATGGCCCGGGTCCTGGCCGAGGCCAACCCCGGCATCGACCTCTCCCGGGCCCGCCTGCGGAGCTTCGGCGAGCAGTGGTTCGAGGGGGTCAGCGCCAATCCGGTGATGGTCTCCACGGCCCGGCACGCCAAGGAGCACGGCTACCGGGTGGGCATCCTCAGCAACAACGTCGTCGAGTGGGAGGCCCACTGGCGCGCGATCGTCGCCCCCGTCGGCGAGGTCGACTGCGTCGTCGACTCCTGCAAGGTCGGCGTCCGCAAGCCCGATCCGGAGATCTTCCGGCGGGCCGAGAAGGAGGCCGGGGTCCCGGCCGCGGAGTGCGTGCTCGTCGACGACCTCGCCGAGAACTGCGCGGCCGCCCGCTCGGTCGGCTGGCGCGCGGTCCACTTCCGCAACAACGCCCAGGCCGTCCGCGATCTGGCCGGACTGACCGGGCTGCCCGCCCTCGTCTGACGTACCCCACCTCCCACGGAGCACCCATGACCAGCACCGTCACGTCCGCCGCCGTCACCGTCGCGGACATCCCGCACCTCGACCCCGTCCCGGCCTTCACCCCGCTCGCCGGGCGCGGGCCCGGGGGTGTGCCGCTCATCCGGCTGCCGAGCGGCCATGACGTCGTCCACCTGACCCGCTACGCCGATGTGCACAAGGTGCTCACCGACCCGGCGTCCGGCCGTACCGCCACCAACGTCGAGGACGGGCCGAGCTTCCTGCCGACCGTGATGCCGAAGGAGCTGCTGCTCAACCTGGACGCCCCGCACCACGCCCGGGTCCGCGGCTTCGTCGCCGCCGACTACAGCGCCGCGGGGACCGAGCGGCTGCGCCCGGTCCTGGACCGGGTGGTGGACGAGGGCATCGCGCGGCTGCGCGCCTCGGACGCGCCGGACCTTTTCACCGACCTCGTCGACCGGGTGCCGATCGAGGTGAACTGCGCCTTCCTCGGGGTCCCGGTGGAGGACATCCCGTACTTCCGGCCCTCGGCGCGGATCGTGCAGATCGCCTCGCACGAGGACGTGCCGGACCTGGTCGGGCACTTCTACCGGGTGTACGGCTACGTCCAGGACCTGGTCACCGGGGTCCGGCCGGTGGTGCCCGGCGGGCTGATCGACCGCTTCCGGGCCGGCCGGGACCGGGCCGAACCGCCGCTGGACGACGCCGAGCTGACCGGGATCTTCTTCGGCTCGCTGCTGGGCGCCGACCAGAACGTGGTGTCCGTCCTGGCCAAGTCGCTGTACGCGCTGCTCGCGGCGCCGGCCCTGTGGCGGCGGCTCGCCGACGACCCGGACATGGCCCCGCGGCTGGCGGAGGAGCTGATCCGGCTGATCCCGCTGGGCACCATCTCGGCCTTCCCGCGCATCGCGGGCCGGGACCTGGAGACGAGCGAGGGGACCGTGCCCGCGGGCACCGTGGTCTACCCGGACGCCTTCGCCGCCAACCGCGACCCGGACGCCTTCCCGGACCCCCTGGTCATCGACCCGGACCGCACGTCGGCCAAGCGGCACCTGCAGTTCGGCTACGGCATGCACCACTGCATGGGGGCGGCGCTGGCCCGCATGGAGATCGTGACCGTACTGACGCGCCTGGCACGGGAGTTCCCGGATCTGGCCCCGGCCGTCGACCCGGCCGCGATGCCCTGGGACAACGGCACCGTGCTGCGCCGGCCCACCTCGCTGCCCGTGCGCTGGTGAGCCGGCGGCCGGGCGGGCCGCGCGGCGGTCCCGTCCGGCCGGTGCGGGAAGGGCGGGAGGGGCGGGTCCGGCGCTGCCGGGCCCGCCCTCCGGCGTGTGCCTCAACGGGCCTCGCCGAACCACCGGCGCAGGGCGTCGGCCAGCGGCTCCCCGTCCGCCGCCCAGGCGATGTAACCGTCGGGCCGGACGAGGACGGCCTCCCAGGGCAGCGGGTTCGCGGAGGTGGCGGCCACGGTGCGCAGCACGTGGTCCCAGCCCCGCGCGGGACCGCGGTGGGCGGCGGCGCCCGCCCCGCCGATCAGCAGCAGGAGGGGGCGGCCGGGCAGCAGCAGCCGGGTCAGGTCGGCCGGGCCGTCCTCCGTGGTGAGCGGCAGGTTGGGCAGGAAGCGGCCCTCCCAGGGGGAACCGCCCCCGGTGCGGGCCGGGTACGCCGTCTCCTGGGCGCTGATCATCTGGCCCAGGCGGGTGGTGACCTCCTCCAGCCCGAGCAGTTCGGTGACGAGCTCGCGCAGCGGGTCCAGGCCCGGGTCCGGGCGCATCAGGGCGAGCTGGGCCCGGGTGTTGTCGATGACGCGCCGTCCGGCGGGCCGGCGTTCGGCGTCGTAGGTGTCGAGCAGGTCCTTGCCGGCGGTGCCCGCGAGGGTGTGGGCCAGTTTCCAGGAGAGGTTGAGGGCGTCCTGCAGACCGAGGTTGAGCCCCTGCCCGCCCACGGGGAAGTGCACGTGCGCGGCGTCCCCGGCGAGGAAGACCCGGCCCTTGCGGTAGTCGCGCACCAGGCGGGCGAAGTCGCTGAACCGGGAGAAGAAGACCGGGTCGGTCATCGGCACGGGGCGGCCGAGGATGCGCTCGCCCTCCCGGCTCAGCTCCTCGGTGGTGAGCGCGGAGTGCCGGTCGGGGTGCGGGCCGCGGAAGTCGATGGTGATGAAGCGGCTGTGCCCGTACGGATTGACGCCCGCGACCGTCCAGCCGCGCGGGGTGCGGTGCCAGCCGTAGGGCACGGAGTCCGGATCGGTCAGCCGGACGAGGCCCAGCAGGGCGGAGACGGTCGCCGGGTGGACGTCCTCGGCGAAGCCCAGCAGGGAGCGGACCGTGCTGCGGGCGCCGTCCGCGCCGACGGCGTACTCGGCGGTGAACCTCCGTGGGCCGTGCGGTCCTTCGGCGGTGACCTCGACGGTCTCCGGCCCCTGGGTGATCGCGGTGACCCGGTGGCCGCGCAGGACGGTGACACCGCGCTCGCGGGCCAGGCGCTCGAAGTCCCGTTCCAGATCGGCCTGGGAACGGCCGACGATCGGGCCGGGCTCCGTGGCCGGGGCGGTGATCACGAGCCCCGGCATGCCCGCGAAGTGGAAGGCGTCGGCGGAGCCGCGCCGCAGCCGGTCCTCGGTGGCGGCGGGCGAGGGCAGATGGCCGCGGCGGGCCAGCCCCTGCGCGGTACGGGCGTGCAGGGTGCCCGCCTTGGGCTGGTCCACGGTGTGCGGGGCGGCTTCGAGGACGACGGTGGAGACGCCGTGGTGGCCGAGCTCGGCGGCGGTGAGCATGCCGACGGGTCCGCCCCCGACGACCAGGACCTGCGCGTGCAGGGGGCGGGGGTCCTCGTGGGGGTGGTTCATGGGGCGCGGGTCCTCTCCTGGGGACGCGGGTGGCCCGGCGCCACGGGGGAAGGGGGCGCCGGGCCGGTCTCGGGTGGTGTCGCACGGGCCGGGCGGGGGGCGCGGTGGGCGCTCCCCGGGCTCACGGGCCCGGCGGGCGGGCCGTCAGGCCGCGCGCTCGGCGGATCCGCCGCGCAGCAGGGCGGCGACCACGGCGCAGAGCACGACGCAGACCGCGGCGAGGCCCCAGAGCACGGTGTGGAAGGCGGAGTCGTAGGACTGGGCCAGGAAGTGGCCGAACGCCTCGGTGTCCACGGCGCCGGACACCTCGGTGGCGCGGGCGAAGTCCCCGCCCGCGGCCTGGTCGGCGACCTGGTCCGCGTGCGAGGCGCCGGCGTGGCCGCCGATGCCGTCGGAGATGCGGTTGCCGAGCACGGTGGCCAGCGCCGAGCCGTAGACGGCGACGGCGATGGCCTCGCTGCCCAGGCGCAGGGTGTTGAGGAAGCCGGCGGCCATGCCCGCCTTGGCCGGGTCGATCAGCTCCAGGGCCTGGCCGTCGACGAGGCCCGCCGAGAGGCCCATGCCGGCGCCGGTGACCAGCATCGGGAGGGCGACGACGAGGATCTTCACATCGGGGGAGAAGAGGGTGAGGGCCAGGTCGCCGGCGACGAGGCAGGCGAGGCTGACGTAGATGAGGGTGAGCGCGGAGACCCCGCGGGTGACGAGCTTCGCGGCGAGCATCGGGCAGATCAGCACGGGCGCGGTGAGCAGCAGCATGGTCAGGCCCGCGGCGCCGCTGTCGCGTCCGGTGACGGCGGTCAGGTAGCTGGGCAGGTAGGTGAGCATGGTGACGAAGCCGAAGGAGGCGGCGACGGGCACCAGGCACAGGCCCACGAAGCGCCGGTTGCGCAGCACGCTCAGGTCCAGCATGGGGTGTTCGCGGCGGTTCTCGACCACGGCGAAGAGGCCGAGGACCACGACCGCGCCGGCGAACAGCGACAGCACCCCGGCGCTGCCCCAGCCCCACTGCGAGCCCTGCACGATGGCGGTGGTCAGCAGCACCATGGCGACGACGAAGAGCGCGCTGCCCGGGAGGTCGATGCCGGCGCCGCTGCCGCTGTCGGAGGGCATCGACCTGGCGATGGCGGGCACGGCCAGCAGGACGAGGAGCAGCGCGACGGCGTGCACCGCGAACACCCAGCGCCAGCCCAGGCCCTGGACGAGTACGCCGGCCAGCGAGGGGCCGATGGCCACGCCGACGCCCGCCACGGTGCCGAAGAGGGCGAACGCCTTGGCGCGGGCGGGGCCGTCGAAGACGGTGGCGACGATCGCGGCGCCGCAGGAGAAGATCGCCGCGCCGCCGATGCCGGCGAGGGCGCGGGCGGCGTCCAGCCACAGCACGTCGGTGGCGACGGCGCTGGCCAGGGAGGCCACGGCGTAGACGGCGGCGCCGGCGGCGAACGCCTTGACGCGGCCGACGATGTCGGCGACGGAGCCCCAGACGAGGGTGAAGCAGGCGAAGGCGACGTTGAAGGCGTTGACCACCCACTGGAGGGGGGCGAGCCCGGCGGCGGTGTCGGCGCCGATGCCGGGCAGGGCGACGGCGGTGCCGGAGATCGACATGGGGACGACGAACACGGCGAGGAGCACGGCGGCCAGGGTCAGGTTGCGGCCCGGCTGCCCTTCCGCCGGCACCGGTGGCGCGGCCGACGAGGTGGTCTGCGTACTCATGGGGGCACTACTCCAGGCTCGGTCCGGCCGTCTGGCGACCAGGTACGGTTTCCGTCGAACCTAAAGCTGGCACAGGGGAGAGGTATGATGCAACCCGTACCTCAGGAAGGAGGGCGACGATGCCCGACGAGGATGGCCACCCCTCGGCCGAGGAGATGAGCCTGCTGACCGTGCTCGGCGCGCTCGCCGACCCCTTGCGCTACTCGGTCGTCTCCGCCCTGGTGCGGGAACCGGAGGGCACCGCGCGCACCTGCGCCTCCTTCAACCTCCCGGTCTCGAAGTCGACGATCACCCACCACTTCCGGATCCTGCGCGAGGCCGGACTGGTGCGGCAGGTGGACCGCGGCAACAGCCGGGCCGCCACCCTGCGCCGGGAGGACCTGGAGCAGCGCTTCCCCGGGCTGCTGGAGCTGATCCGCGCCAACCTCTGACCGCGCGGGGCCCCGTACGGCAAGAGACCCCTCCCGGGCCCGTGGAGTACGGGCCGGAAGGGGTCTCTCATGAAGCTCCCGGGGCGCGAGGCGCTCAGCGGTCGCGCAGCTCCAGCGTGCAGCACTTCACGCTGCCGCCCGCCTTCAGCAGCTCGGACAGCTCCACGCCGATCGGCTCGAAGCCGCGCGCCCGCAGCTTGGCGTGCAGGCCCGTGGCCGCGGCGGGCAGCAGCACATGGCGGCCGTCGGAGAAGGCGTTGAGGCCGAAGACGGCCGCGTCCTGCGCGCAGGCCAGGATCGCGTTGGGGAACATGGCGCGCAGCACCGCCTGGCTGCCCTGGGAGAAGGCCGCCGGGTAGTACATGATCTCGTCGTCCGAGAGCACGGACAGCGCCGTGTCCAGGTGGTAGTAGTCCGGGTTGACCAGCGTCAGCGAGGTGACGGGCAGCCCGAAGAACTCCTGCGCCTCCGCGTGCGAGCGCGGGTCGGTGCGGAAGCCGGTGCCGGCCAGCAGGCGCCGTCCCACGGTGAGGATGTCGCCCTCGCCCTCGTTGACGAACTCCGGCCACAGCGTGTCCGTGTAGCCGCGGGACTCCAGCCACCGCAGGTACGCCGGGCCCTCCGCCGTGCGCTCCGCGTGGCGGAAGCGGGCGCCGTAGACCTTGCCGTCCACGACGGTGGCGCCGTTGGCGGCGAACACCATGTCGGGCAGGCCCTCCAGCGGATCTATCTCCTCGACCACGTGCCCGAGTTCGAGGTACAGGTCGCGCAAGCCCTCCCACTGCCGGACCGCGAGCGCGTTGTCCGTGCTGTGCTGCGGGTTCATCCACGGGTTGATCGAGTACGTGACGTCGTAGTGGCGGGGCCGGCACATCAGCAGGCGGCGGCGCGTGGCGACGCGGGCGGTGCTCTCGGAACGGTGCAGGGCGCCGGCGGGGGTGATGGGCTCGGTGAGCGGCACGGAGGGCTCCTTCTCATGGGGTGGCGATGGAAGCCCGGGGGCCGGGGGATGGTCCGGCCCGCCGGATACGTGTGACGCAACTGATCACGTGGGTCAACTGATCACTCGGCCCCATGGAAAGGCCGCCCCGTATTGACCGGAAGGCCCCCGGAACACCGGCCAATCAACGGCCCCGCCAGGTCCGCCGCCGAGTTGATTGTCCGTGCCCGTCATCTGTTCCGGGCAATCGCGCCTACCCCTGGAATGAGGTCATCAACCGGTTTCGCAAGGCAAGAAAGGGACGCCGCACAACGGCCCGGACCGTCCTGCCTGACCGTACCAACCTGTCCACCTGTTCCATCTGGAGGTACTTCCATGGCGCATCGCAACGTCGAACTGCTCGCAGTCGGTGCAGGTCCGGCGAACCTCGCGCTGGCGATCGCCGTCGAGGAGCTCGCCCCCGAGCTGGCCGGCGACACCCTGCTCATCGAGCGCGAGCACGACATCGTGTGGCAGCGCGGCATGCTCCTGCCCGACGCGCTCAGCCAGGTCTCCTTCCTCAAGGACCTGGTCACCCTGCGCAACCCGACCAGCCGCTTCTCCTTCGTCAACTTCCTTCATTCGCAGGAGCGCCTGGACGCCTTTGTCAACCTGGCCAGCTTCGTCCCCTATCGCAGCGAGATATCCGAATACCTGCAATGGGTCGCGAACGAGCTGGAGACCGTCAAGGTCGAATACGGCCGCGAGTGCACCTCCGTCGAGCCGGTCACCGGCGAGGACGGCGAGCTCTCCGGCTGGGTGGTCTCGCTGTCGAACGGCGACACCATCGGCTGCCGTTACCTGGTCATCGGCGCGGGCCGCGACGCCCACATCCCCGAGGTCTTCGCCGGGCTGCCGGCCGACCGCGTCATCCACAGCACCCAGTACAGCCAGCGCATCGGCGAGGTGCGGGCGGACCTGCCGCACCGCGTCGCGGTGATCGGCGGCGCGCAGAGCGCGGCCGAGCTGTTCGGCGCGGCCCTGCGGGACCTGCCCGAGTGCAAGCCCACGATGATCATGCGCTCGATCGGCCTCAACGGCTACGAGAGCAGCAAGTTCACCAACGAGCTGTACTACTCCTCCTTCATCGACGAGTTCTACGAGTCCTCGCCCGAGGCCCGCCAGCAGCTGCTCGCCGAGATGTACCGCTCCAACTACGGCGGTCTGGCCCCGGCCACCCTCGACGGCCTCTACCGGCAGTTCTACCAGGACCGCCGCAGCGGCGGGGAGCGCCTGGGCATGCAGCCCATGACCGATGTGGCCGCCGCCCGGATGGAGGGCGAGGAGGTCGTCCTGACCCTCGTCGACCGCAAGTCCGGCACCGAGCGCGAGATGCGCACGGACCTGGTCCTGCTCGGCACCGGCTTCGTCCGCGCGATGCCGTGGGCGGTCAAGACCCTCGCCGCGTCCATCGGGCTCGACGAGATCAACGTCAGCCGGGCCTACCGGCTCGACCTCGGCCGCCCCGCGGCCGCCGCCGTCTACCTGCAGGGCGTCAACGAGGCCACCCACGGCATCGCGGACTCGCTGCTCAGCGTCCTGGCCGGCCGTTCCGCCGAGATCACCCAGGACATCCTCGCCCACCGCCGGTCCCGGTCGGTGGAGTTCCAGGCCGAGGAGCGCGAACTCGCCCTCGCCGGCGCGGTCTGAGGACCGCACCCCCCACGAGCCGACACCGCATGACGAGGAGAGACCGAAGCACATGCTCACCAAGCAACTCGACCGCGACGGACTGACGCACGAGAACGGGCTCGACGCCCAGCGCCTGCTGCCCTGGCCCGAGCTCAACGCCCCCTTCGAGGGCTCCTGGTGCGTGATCCGCCCCGGAACCGCCTCGACGGCCCACGCCCACCACGAGTACGAGATCTTCATCGCCGTCGCCGGCTCCGCGGTCCTGGAGTCGGAGGGAGTGCGCAAGCCCTTCGTGACGGGCGACATCGTCCACTTCACCCCCGGCACCGCCCACCGCGTGATCAACGAGTCCGACGCGGACTTCGAGATGTATTCGGTCTGGTGGGACCTCGACATGACGCAGCGGTTCGCGGCACGCCACGAAGGAGCCCAGGCATGACACCCCGTACGGTCATCATCGCGCCGCCGCCCACCCCCAACGGGGACCTGCACACCGGGCACCTGGCCGGCCCGTACATCGCGGGTGACGTCTACGCCCGCTACCTGCGGGCCTCCCGCCGCCCGGTGATCTTCACCAGCGGCACCGACGACAGCCAGACCTACGTGGTCTCCAGCGCCGCCCGCGCCGGCCTGACCCCGGAGGAGCTGGCGCTGCGCTCGGCGCAGCAGATCCGCGCCACCCTGGAGGCGGCCGGGATCTCCGTCGACGGCTTCGCGCCCTTCGACAAGGGCTACCGGCAGACCGTCATCGACTTCGTCACCGACCTCCACACCGACGGCGCCTTCCGCCTCAAGACGGTCCGGCTGCCCTATGTGGAGGCCACCGGCGAATACCTCATGGAGGGCCTGGTCGCGGGCGACTGCCCGGTCTGCCTGGTGGAGAGCCGCGGCGGGCTCTGCGAGTCCTGCGGCCACCCGAACAACTTCGACGAGCTGCTGCGCCCGCGCTCCACCGTCGACCCGGACGCCGTCGTCACCCACCACGAGGCGCAGATCCTCGTGCTGCCGATGGAGGAGTACCGCGACCGGCTCGCGGACTACTACGTCCGCCACCGCGACGTGCTGCGCCCGCACACCGCGCAGCTCATCCGCGAGGCCCTGGACCGCCCGCTGCCGGACTTCCCGATCACCTACCCGACCGGCTGGGGCATCCCGGCGCCGTTCACCGAGACCCCGGGCCAGGTGCTCAACGCCTGGGCCGAGGGCATGGCCGCCTCGATGTACTGCACCTGGTGGGCGGCCGAGCAGCTCGGTGAGCACGCCGACCGCTACGACGAGCACTGGCTCTCCGAGCACGGCATCGAGCTCGTCTACTTCCTCGGATTCGACAACGTCTACTTCTGGGGAATGACGCACCTGGCGCTGCTGATGGCGCACGGCGACCGCTACGTCGAGCCGCACGCCATCGTCTCGAACGAGTTCTACGAGCTGGAGAACCAGAAGTTCTCCACCAGCAAGGGCCACGTGGTCTGGGCCGCCGACCTGGTGGCCGAGGTCCCCCGCGACCTGGTCCGCTTCTACCTGGCGCTGACCGCCCCGGAGCACTCCCGGACGAACTTCAGCCGCGAGGCGCTGGAGCAGCTGGCCGCCGACCGCCTGGTCGAGCCGTGGAACCGGCTCGCGGGCCGCCTGGAGGAGATGCTGGCCGGCGTACCGGCCGACGCGGCCCTCCCGGTGTCCGCGACCGGCGCCGAGCACGCCGCCATCCTCGTCGAGCGCTTCCGCTCGCACTACGAGCTGGAGAGCTTCAGCCTGCACCGGGCCGCCGACCTGCTGGTCGTGCACCTGGACCGGCTGCTCAAGCAGGCCGACCGCGTCGCGGTGGACGTGCCCTCCGACCTCGGCGACCTGGTCCTGGCCGTCCGCACGCTCATCGCCTGCGGCGCGCCGCTGCTCGTCGACCTCGCGGCCCGCGCCGAGCGCGCCGGCGCCGATCTGACCCTCCCGGCCGGTCCCGTCACGGCCACCACCACCCTGCCCCTGCGACTCCCCCTCCTGTCCACCGCCGTGGGGGCCTTCGAGCCCCTGTCCGTGCCGGTCGACGTCCGCGCCTGACCCCCCGAGGAGCCTTCGTGTCCACCCTTGCCGCGCCCCGGTCCAATCGGGCCGAGCGCCTGCTCATCCCCGCCACCTTCATCACCAACCTCGGTAACGGCATCCAGCTGACCGCCGCCTCGTACCTGGTGTTCACCGAGGCCAACACCATGCTCGCGGTGAGCTGGCTGATGATCGCCGTCACCATCCCGCAGGTGGCGCTGTCCCTCTTCTTCGGCAAGCTCGCCGACCGCTTCGACCGCCGTACGCTGGCGATGATCTCGGACCTGTCCAGCGCGGCGGCCGCGATCGCCCTGCCGGTCTGGCTGGCCCTCGGCGGCGACCCCTCCACCGTCAGCTACGTCGCCAGCTTCGTCCTGTCGATCTCCGCGGCCCTGTTCTTCCCGGCCAGCAACGCCCTGATCAAGGAGCGCATCCCGGAGTCCCGGCTCGCGCAGTTCAACGGCAACGCCGAGATCGCCATCCAGGCCGGCACGCTCGCCTCGGCGGCCCTCGGCGGCTGGGTGATCGTCTGGGTCGGCACCACGTCGCTCTTCTACTTCAACGCGATCACGTTCCTGCTCTCCGCCGCCCTGCTCTTCTTCATGGGCCGCCGCCCCGCCGGTACGGGCACCAGCGCCCCGGAGGCCGCCGCCAAGGCCGCCGCCGCGGTCGCCGCCTCGGGCACCCGCCCGCCGCTGGCCCGCCTGGCGCTGCTCTACATCATCGGCAACATCGTCATCATCGTCGGCAACAGCATCATGCTGGTCCTGGTCATCGACGGCTTCAAGTCCAACGCCGGCTACCTCGGCATCGTCGACGCCCTGTTCGGTATCGGCGCCCTCTTCGCGGCCTGGGCCTTCAAGAAGATCAGCTCCAGGGCCACCGTGCTCAAGACCGCCCTCATCGGCTACCTCGCCTTCGCGGTGCTGCTGTCCATGGAGTCCCTGCACCTCTACGCGATGATGGCCGTCATCCCCTTCGCCGCCATCGCCTTCTGCGTGGCCCGCATCTCGGCCCGTACCGCCCTGATGAGCGCCGCCCCCGAGGAGAAGACCGGCTTCGTCTTCGGCGCCACCAACGCCTTCGGCCTCGCGGCCGGCACCGCCGCCGTGGTCCTGATCTCGCTCCTGGTCGACTCCACCAACGTCAAGAACGGCTTCTACGCCCTCTCGGTCCTGGTCGTGGTCATCGCCTCCCTGACCGTCCTCTCCCTGCGCAAGCACGACCGTGAGGTCGCCGCCGCCGAAGCCGCCGCCAAGGCCGCCGAGTCCATCGCCCCGGCCGCCGCGGCCACCGAGGTCACCGAGCCCGCCGCGGCCGGTACCGAGGCCCGCGAGACCGTCCCGGCCAAGGTCTGAGGGGGGAGACGGACATGAAGCTGCTCGCCGTCGAAGCCAGCCAGAACGCCACCTACTACATCTCCCGCTACCAGCAGATCGAGGAGCGCGGCGCCGAGGTCTTCGTCCTGAACGGCCTGGGGACCGAGGACTTCTGGGACGCCGGCCGCTACCGGATCGCCGGCTCCAAGCACATCGAGGACATCGTCACCGCCGCCAAGCAGTGGCACGCGGAGGAGGAGTTCGAGGGGGTCCTGACCTTCTCGGAGTCCGGGGTCGTCACCGTGGCCGTCGTCGCCGAGGCGCTGGGACTGCCCAGCATCGGCTTCGAGGCCGCCCGCACCAGCCGCAACAAGCTGCTCATGCGCCAGGCGCACGAGCGGGGCAACGCGGCCCACCCCGGCTTCCGCCACGCCCCCGACGTCGAGGCGGCCCTGGCCGCCGGCGAGGAGCTGGGCTACCCGCTGATCCTCAAGCCGACCCTCGGCGCCGCCAGCAACTTCGTCTTCAAGGTGGACGACCCGCAGGAGATGCGGGCCCGCTTCGAGGACGCCACCCGCGGCATCGAGACCATGACCTGGGCCCTGATGGAGGCCGACGGCCTCGACCTCGGCCCGCACGGGATCATCGTCGAGGGCTACCTCGACGGGCACGAGCACCTGATCGAGGCGCTGGCCTGGGACGAGGAGGTCTACCTCGGCTCCATCGTGGACCGCATCACCGTCGAGAGCGGCACCTTCGACGACGACGTCCACCACGCCCCCAGCTCCCTGACCGCCGAGCAGATCGCCGCCGTCCACGCGGTGGTCCGGGACGCGGCCCACGCCCAGGGGCTGCGCCGCTCGGTCCTGCACGCCGAGGTCCGCTTCCACCAGGGCAAGCCCTTCATCCTGGAGATCGCGATCCGCCCCGGCGGCGGCGGTCTCGACCACATGGCGCGCATCAGCGCCGGCCACGACCCCATCCAGTGCGTCTCGGACGTGGCCCGCGGCCTGCGCCCCGACGTCTCGCACTACTCCCCGACCGAGGTGCACACCGCCGCGATGTGCCTGATCAGCGGCGCCGGCACCGTCGAGTCCATCGAGGTGCCCACCGAGGTGGCCGAGGACCCGGCGCTGTTCTTCCTCAAGATCACGGCCACTCCGGGCAGCGTCATCAAGCGCCCGCCGGCGGGCAACAACATCCTCGGCTTCATCGGTGCCACCGGCACCTCCCTCACCGAGGCGCTGACCACCGCCCACGTGGCGGCGGGCCGCATCCGCACCGAGATGAGGCCGGAGCATGCCTGACACCCTCCGGCGCACCGCCACCCGGCGCCACTACCTGATGTGCCGGCCCACCCACTTCGAGGTGAGCTACGCGATCAACCCGTGGATGGACCCGGACAAGCCGATGGACGCCGGTCTGGCGCTGGCCCAGTGGGAACGGGTCCGGGACCTCTTCCTCGGCTTCGGCCACGAGGTCTCGTACATCGAGCCGGTCCCGGGCCTGCCGGACATGGTCTTCTCGGCCAACGGCGCCACCGTGGTCGACGGCAAGGTCCTCATCGCGAAGTTCCGCCACCAGGAGCGGGCGGCCGAGGCCGACGCCTACCGCGCCTGGTTCGCGGAGCACGGCTACACCGGCATCAAGGTCCCGGAGTACGTCAACGAGGGCGAGGGGGACTTCGCCCCCGCGGGCCGGCGGATCCTCGCCGGCGCGGGATTCCGCAGCGACCCCGGCGCGTTCGACGAGCTCCGCGAGTTCTTCGGCCTGCCGGTGGTCGGCCTGACCCTGACCGACCCCCGCTTCTACCACCTGGACACCGCGCTGTGCGTCCTCGACGACGAACTGGTGATGTACTACCCCGCCGCCTTCTCCGACGAGAGCCGGGCCGTGCTGCGGGAGCTGTACCCGGACGCGATCCTCGCCACCCGGGAGGATGCCCTGGCCTTCGGCCTGAACGCGGTGAGCGACGGACTGAACGTGGTCCTGACGGAGACCGCGACCGACCTGATCGATGAGCTGCGGGCGCGCGGGTTCGAGCCCCACGGCGTGGACATGTCGGAGCTCCTGAAGGCCGGCGGCGCCGTCAAGTGCTGCAGTCAGGAGATACGAGACACGTGATCGACTACGACGGCAGGAGTTTCCGGAACACCGGTTACCCCAAGGACGAGGACGCCCCCGTCGGCCACTACCGGCAGGAAGGCGACCTGCTCTGGGCCGAGTTCGACGGGGGCCCCGTCCGCCGGGGCTCGCTGAACGGGCGCGTGGAGCCCGACGGCAATCTCGAATTCGCCTACACCATGGTCCTCGCGAGCGGCGAAGTGATCGCCGGCCGGTGCTGGAGCACCCCCGAGTTCCTGGACGACGGACGGATCCGGCTCAACGAGCGCTGGGAGCGCTACGGAGAGCACTCGGACAGCGGTGAATCCGCATTGGAGGAGGTACGGACATGACCCCGCCCACGACCCCGCTCCGCGGGGGGAGCGTGACCTGGGCCTGCACCAGCGGCTTCAGCCCGGTCTTCATCTTCCCGTTCACCCCCGGCGAGTACTACGGGGTGGCCAATCTGCACGAGTTCCAGACGCTCATGTACCGCCCGCTCTACTGGTACGGCTCCGGCGGCCAGCCCACCGTGGACTACGAGCGCAGCCTCGCCGAGCCCCCGGTGTGGAGCGAGGACGGCCGCACCGCGACGATCACCGTCAAGCCCTACCGGTGGTCGAACGGCGAGACGGTCAACGCCGACAACGTGATGCTGTGGATGCACCTCCTGGAGGCGGAGAAGGACAGCTTCGGCGGCTACACGCCGGGCTTCTTCCCCGACAACCTGACCGGCTACGAGAAGGTCGCCGAGGACCGGGTCAGCTTCACCTTCGACCGTGCCTACTCCCACAACTGGGTGCTGATGAACCAGTTCAGCACCATCACCCCGCTGCCGAAGGCGTGGGACCGCACCGGCGACGACCGCCCGGCCGACGCCACCCACGACCCCTCCCAGGCGTCGGCGGTCTACGCCTACCTGCGGGCCTGCAACGACGAGCGCAAGAGCTGGGACACCAGCCCCGTCTGGAGTGTTGTCAACGGCCCCTGGAAGCTGAGCAGTTACACCATCGACGGGGTCTCGGGCGAAGCCGTCCTGACCCCCAACGAGAGCTACTCCGGCCCCAACAAGCCCTATCTGGACGAGTTCCGCCTGATACCCACCGGCTCGGACACCGAGCAGTACGAGATGCTGCGCCGCGGCCCCGGCGCCGTCGACGGGGTGCAGATCGGCTTCCTGCCCTTCGACGAGGTCACGGAGCCGGCCGAGGACCCGCTCGTCGGCGGCCCCAATCCGCTCGGCGCCGCCTACGACCTCGTCCCCCAGCTCACTTACAAAATCCATTACTTCCCGATCAACTTCAACAACCCCACCGTCGCCGGAAAGATCTTCAAGCAGCTCTACTTCCGCCAGGCACTGCAGTCCTGCCTCGACTCGCGCGGCGCCATCCGCGACGTCTACAAGGGCTACGGCTACCCCACCACCGGGCCCATCCCGGCCCTGCCCGACAGCCCGCTGCTCTCCCCCGCCGCGCACGAGGACCCGTACCCCTTCGACGTCGAGGCCGCCCGCGCCTACCTGACGGACCACGGCTGGGACATCAGCTCCACCCCCGGCGTCTGCGTCCGCGAGGGCACCGGACCCGGGGAGGCGGGCGAGGGCATCCCGGCCGGCACCCCGCTGCGGTTCTCGATGCGCTACGCCCAGGGGCACGAGACGCTGACCGCGGTCATGCGGAAGTTCGCCGCCGACGCCGCCCGGGCCGGCATCGAGATCGAGCTGACCGAGGTCGAGGCCAGCGTGCTGGTCCTGGAGGACACCACCTGCACCCCCGGCCCCGACAGCCCCTGCCTGTGGCAGTTCAGCGACTGGAACGGCGGCTGGGGCTACGGCCCGGGCTTCTACCCCACCGGCGAGGCCCTGTACTCCACCGGCTCCTCCGTCAACTTCGGCAGCTACAGCGACCCCGAGGCCGACGCGCTGATCGCCCGCACGGTGGTCAGCGACGATCTGGAGGACCTGTACGCCTACCAGGACTTCATCGCGCGGCAGGTCCCCGTGATCTGGATGCCCAATTTCCCCTTCCGCCTGCTGGAGGTCGCCAAGGACCTCCGCGGCGTCGCCCCGATCAACCCCTTCGGGCTGATCAACCCCGAGGACTGGCACTACGTCGGCACGGCCGCGGAAGAGGCGGAGGCTCACTGATGTACACGACGCTGCTCGACCTGCTCGACCGGAACCAGGCCCGCTACCGGCTGATCGACCACCCGGCCGAGGGCCGCACGGACCTGGCCAGCGTGCTGCGCGGCCACCCGCTGGACCAGGCCGCGAAGTGCATCATCGTCCGCGTCAGCATCACCAAGCGGGTCGGCAAGTACGTACTCGCGGTCGTCCCCGGCGACCGCCAGGTCGACCTGGAGGCCGTCGGCGCGCTGTTCGGCGGCGGCCGCACCGCCTTCGCCACCCCCGAGATCGCCGAACGGCTGGCCGGCAGCGTCTGCGGCACCGTGATGCCGCTCAGCTTCCACCCCGACCTGCACCTCGTCGTCGACGAGGGCCTGGTCCTCACCGAAGAGATCTACTTCAACGCGGCCCGCCTGGACCGCTCCGTGGCCCTGTCCACCGCCGACTACCTCGCCATCGCCACGCCGCAGCTGGCCGCGATCGCGACGGCCGGCGACCGGGTCCTGACCCACTCCGCGAGGTGACGACATGACCGATGAGCCGAAGACGACCGAAGACGGCGTGGTGATCCTGGTCGGCAGCGGACAGCGCGCCTACCGCGAGTACCTGCTCGCGGGAGCCGCCCGCCGGCGCCCGATCTGGATCCTGGACGCGGCCGAACCGACCTGGCAGCAGGAGTACGTACGCGGCTCCACCACCGTGCCCCTGCTCGACCGGGAGCGCCTGGTCCCCGACACCGAGGGGCTGATAGCGGCCGCCGAGGCCGTCGCCGCCGAGCACACCGTGGTGGGCGTGTTCAGCTACGACGAGACGCTGGTGGTCAGCACCGCCCTGATAGCCGAGCGGCTCGGCCTGCCCGGACTGACCTTCCGCGGCGCCGACAACTGCCGCAACAAGCACAACACCCGGCAGCTTCTGACCGCCGCCGGACTGCCCCAGCCCCACTTCGCCTACGTGACCGGCGCCGACGAGGCCCTGGCGACGGCCGACTCCTTCGGCTACCCGGTGGTGCTCAAGCCCCGCGGCATGGGCGCGAGCATCGGCGTCATCAAGGTGGACGGGCCCGAAGGGGTCCGCGCCGCCTTCGAGGTCGCCGACGCCGCCAGCCGCGGAGGGAACAGCGACTACGAGGGCGGAGTGCTCGTCGAGGAATGCGTGATGGGCCCCGAGATCAGCATCGACGGCAGTGTCGTCGACGGGGACTGGAACCCGCTCTTCCTCGCCCGCAAGGAAGTGGGCCTCGCGCCCTACTTCGAGGAGACCGGGCACACGGTCGGTGCCACCGACCCGCTGCTCGCCGACGCGGAACTGCTGCGCGTCCTGCGCGCCGCCCACCGGGAGCTGGGCATCGGCCACGGCATCACCCACACCGAGGTGAAGCTCACCACCCGCGGCCCGGTGATCATCGAGGTCAACGCCCGCCTCGGCGGCGACCTCATCCCCTACCTCGGCAGCCTCGCCACCGGCGTGGAACCGGGCGAACTGGCCGCGGACATCGCCACCGGCACCCCGCCGCGCTGGGAGCCGACGCTCTCCCGCACGGTCGGCATCCGCTTCCTCTACCCGCCGCGCAACGGCACCGTCGGCTCCGTCGACGTACCCGCCGCGGCGGACGTGCCGGGGCTGCTGGAGGCCAATGTGATGGTCGCCCCCGGCACCACGCTGCTGCTGCCCCCGGAGGGCTACCTCAGCCGCTACGCCAACCTCATCTGCGCCGGCGAGGACCTCCTCGGCTGCGAGGAGTCCCTGGCCAAGGCCGAAGCGCTGACCACGATCGTCCTCGACAGCTGACGCGTCGGGGACCGGACACCACGAAAGGAGGTGGGTGATGCCGGCGAGGGTAACGGTCGTGGGCGCGGGCGTGATCGCGCTGCTGACGGCGGTCGAGTGCGTGCTCGACGGACACCGGGTCACGGTCGTCGACCAGGGGCCCATCCCGCACAGCCGGGCCACCTCTTTCGACCAGCACCGGATCCTGCGGGCCCTGCACCCGGCCGACCCGCGGACCACCCGGGCCGCCCTGCGGGCGCACCGGCGCTGGATCGAACTGGAGGAGCTCTTCCTGACCCGCTTCTACGAGCAGGTCGGCTCCCTCACCGTCCTGCCGCCCCCGGCGGCCGCCGACGGGGCGGCCCTGGTCACGGCCGCCGGGGGCCGCGCGACGGAACTGACCGCGGCCGGGCTCGCCGGCCGCTATCCGCACCTGCACCTGGACGGCGGCCTCGGCGCGGTACTGGAGACCGAGGCGGGCGTCCTGCTCGCCGAACGGGTCCTCGCCGCCTGCGTCGGCTGGCTCAAGTGGCAGCCGGGCATCGAGCTGATCGAGCACCGGGCCGTGACCGCCGTCGACGCCGACAGCGGCACCGTACGGCTGGTGGACGGGCGGGTGCTGCACGGGGACGCCGTCCTCATGGCGGTCGGACCCTGGTCCCGGGACCTGCTCCCGGAGGGGATCGCCGAGCAGCTCACCCTCTACCGGCAGTCCCTGCTGTACTGCCGGGTGCCGCGGCAGCAGGCCACCGCCTGGGCGGCCACCCCGGCCGTCCCCGCGCTCGGCACCGCGGGCGGCGCCTGGCTGATACCGCCGGTGGCGGGCACGGCCCTCAAGCTCACCTCGGCCACCGCCTGCCGGGTGGTCGACTCGATCACCGACTGGGCCACCGACCCGTACTGGCAGCGCCGGCTGGAGAAGGAGTTCGGGGACATCCTCCCCGGCTTCGGCCCGGCCTGGGTCACCGCCGCCAAGGACGCCTACTACTCGTCCTTCGCGCCGACCGGCGGACCCCTGGTGGTCGCGCTCGGCGGCGCGGGATTCGCGTACGCGGCCTGCGGTGGGACATCCTTCAAGTTCGCGCCGCTCATCGCCCGGTCGCTCGCCGACCGGCTGGGCGGCCGCGATCCCTCGCCGATCGGCGTCGGCGCGCTCGACGGCCCGCTGGACGTGCACGCCCCGCAGCTGGCGGGCCGGTGAGCGGGGGACCGGGTGTGCGGACGGAGGAGGTGCGGGCGGTGGCCACGGTGGACGACGTACGCAGGCTGGCGCTCGCCCTCCCGAGGACGGAGGAGCACCTGATCCGGGACCGGGTGAAGTTCCGGATCGGGCGGATCGTCTACCTGGCGCTCTCCCGGGACGAGACCGAACTGGGCTTCGCCTTCCCCAAGGAGGAGCGGGCGGCGCTGATCGCCGCCGAACCCGCGAAGTTCTTCCTCCCGCGCGCCTCCGACCTGCGCTTCCACTGGGCGGAGGCGCGCCTGGCCGCCCTCGGCCCCGAGGAGCTGGCCGAGCTGGTGACCGAGGCGTGGCGGATGGTGGTCCCGGCGAAGGTGGCCCGCGCCCACCTGGACGGACCCCCGCCGGGCGCGCCCGCGCCCCCGCCGGCGCCCACCCTCGCCCGGCTGCACCGGGCGGCCGAGGTGTTCAACGGCTTCGCGGGCGTGGACCGCAGCTGGCTGGCGCTGCGCGCGGAGACCGGCGCGCTCGACCTCTCCCTCGCGGAGCACCGCGGCGCCCTGCACCGCTGGCTCAACTCCTGGGGCTGCCGCATTCGCTACCCGCGCGAGGGCGAGCCCGACGCCTTCGGGGCGGGGCTCGCGGACTGGTGGGAGCGCCATCACACGCTGCCCGGCGCGCCCCTGGCCGCGCTGGGCCCGCGGGAGATCTCCCGGCTCGCCAAGGCGTACGCCGAGCTGGCCGCCGTACCGGTCGGGCGCCGCACCCTGGGCCCGACGGCCGCGTCCAAGGCGCTGTACGCGCTGCGCCCCGCCTCGGTCATGCCGTGGGACGCGGCCATCGCCGACCGGCTGTACGGGGTACGGGACGGCGACGCCTTCGCCCGGCACCTGCGGACCGGCGGGATCTGGGCGCGCGCGGTGCTCGCCGAGGCCGGGGGCCTGCACGAGGCGGCGCTGTGCGCCTGGCTGGGCCGGCCGGAGGTCTCCCTGGCCAAGGTGCTCGACGAGTACCTGTACGTCACCATCACCCACGGCGGACGCACCGCGCAGGCGGCGGGGGGCTGAGCCCTACCGGCCGGCCTGGGCGGGCAGCGGGGCGGCGGAGCGCCGCGCCCCGGCCGGGGACTCCTCCGTCGGGTCCGGCTGGGTCAGCGCGAAGGCCCGCGCCAGCGGCGTCAGCCCGTACTGGCCGGGCAGGTCGGAGTGGTCGAGCAGGCCCGCGTCCAGGAGCCGTTCGAGCAGGTCCTCCACCGGCTGGGCGGAGCGCTCCACCAGCACGGCGAGCGCGTCGGCGGACTCGTAGACGAGGTTGTCCACCGAGGGCGGGCTGTCCGAGGCGGCGAACTGCCGCAGCACGAGCCGGGCCCACGGGGTCAGCTGCCGGTAGGCGCCGTCCAGGCGGGTGCCCACGGCGTCGTCGCCCGCGCGCAGCCGGCCCAGGAAGCGGCCGGGTTCGCGCATCCCCTCGCCGAGCAGGTCGGAGACCGCGTCCTGGAGCATCCACTCCGGGCGGGCGGCGAGCCGGCGCCCGGCCAGGTTCAGAGCCAGCGGCAGGTCCCCGCAGGCGTCGGCGAGGAGCAGGCAGGCGCGGGGCTCGGTGCCGACGCGGTCGCCGCCCAGCAGCTGGGCGAGCAGTTCCATGGACTCGTCGCGGTCCAGGGCGGGCACGCGCAGGCGGGAGACCCCGTCGAGGCCGAGGAGCCGGGAGCGGCCGGTGATGAGGATGCGGCTCTCGGGGGCGGCGGTCAGCAGCTCGCGCACCTGGCGCTCGTGCTGCACGTTGTCGAGGAGGACCAGGACCCGGCGGCGGTGCAGAAGGGACCGATACAAGCCAATTCTCTGCCCGGGATCGCCGGGGATCCGGTCGGCCGGGATGCCCAGGGCCTCCAGGAAGCCGCCCGCGATCCCGGCGGCGTCCTTGCGGCCGTCGGCGGCCGGGTCGAGGTTCGCGTAGAGCTGTCCGTCGGTGAGGCCCGGGGCCAGTTCGTGGGCCAGCCGCAGGGCGAAGGCCGAGCTGCCCGCGCCGACCTGACCACTGATCACCAGGGGGGCGGCGGGGCGCTGGTCGCCGTAGGAGGGGGCGGTCAGGGACCGGGCCCGCTGGAGCAGCCCGGCCCGGCCCACCAGGGGGCGGGGCTCCATCGGGAGCTGGGCCGGCGGGGGCAGTACGGCTCGTACGTCGGCGGCGCGCAGTTCGTTCTCCTGGTGCTGCTGTACGGCCTTCGCCGCAGGTCGGGGGGTGCCGTCCTCGGGCTCGGCGCGCGCCGCCTCGTGCCAGCGGCGCTCCCAGGTGGCGCGGTCGCCGCCGCACGCCTCGGCGAAGGCGAGGGCCACCTGGAGGGTGGGGAGCCGGTATCCGGCGGCCGCGTCGGAGAGCACCGACGCGGAGAACATGGCCCGGGTGGCCATGTCCCGGTAGCCGGGACTGCCCGCCGCGCTCCGCAGCCGGCGCAACTCCCGGGCGAACGCGGTGACTGGTCCGGCATCGGGGGCCAGCGGTCGCTCCAGTCTTCCCACGTGCGTCTCCTTATGCACTCGCTCTGTCCGCCGCCCGGTGGGGCCGCCCATGAACTGTCCGTGTCGTGCTTCCTGATCTGCTACCGGATGCTTACCGCCAGCTAGGAGGACCGCCTATGATCCCGTTGACATGGCCTGGCCAGGGGTCTGTTTAGTGGGGGTGGATGTCCGATGCCGGGGGCGGATACGGAGTCCGGTGAGAGACGTACGGAGGAATCGGACGGGAACCGACTGCGGTTCCACGTCCTGGGGTCGCTGGAAGGCTGGTTCGGGGGAGCACGGCTGAGGCTGGGGGGAGCGATTCAGGAACGCGTCCTCTGCATGCTGCTGCTCGAATCCGGCCGGGTGGTGCCGGTGGCCCGGCTCGTCGAGGCGACCTGGGAGAAGGATCCGCCGGTGACCGCCGCGCACCAGGTGCGCAAGGCCGTCGCGGACCTGCGCCGGCGCATACCGGCGGGCACCCAGGTGATCGCGACCGACGGGCCCGGCTACCGGATGGTGGTGACGGACAGCCAGGTCGACCTCCTGGAGTTCGGCGCACTGACCCGGGATGCGGGCCAGGCCCTGCGGGAGGGCCGCCGCCAGGCGGCCGCCGAGGGGCTGCGGACCGCGCTCGCGCTGTGGCGGGGCGCCGTCCTGTCCGGCACGGGCGGTCCGGTGATCGAGGCCGCGGCCACCGCGCTGGAGGAGCGCAGGCTCGCCGCGTCGGAGCAGTTCTTCGAACTGAGCCTCGCGCTCGGGGAGTCGGGCGAGCTGATCTCCGGCCTGCGCGGGCTGATCACGCAGCATCCGCTGCGGGAGACGCTGCGGGGCCAGCTGATGCTGGCCCTGTACCGCTCGGGCCGGCAGGCGGAGGCGCTCAAGGAGTACGGCGAGGTCCGCGAACTGCTCGTCGACGAGCTCGGGATCGATCCGGGCCCGCGGCTGGCGAAGCTGTACGAGGCGATCCTGCGGGACAGCCCCGAACTGGCCCCGCCCGAGCGGCCGGCCGCCGGGGACGTGGCGCCCGTACGCGCGGAACCGGAACCGGAGGTGCCCGTACCGGTGGCTTCGGTGCGGGCGGCCTCCGCGGTTCCCGTACCGCTGATGCCGGAAGCGGTGGTCCCGGTACCGGCGCTGCCGGTGGGGGCCGTGGCCGTACGGGACGATCCCGGGCCGCCGCGCTCCGCGGAGCCGGTGCCCGAGCAGCCGCAGCCGCCTCCGCACACCGCCGGGACCTCGGACGAGGCCCCCTGCACCCTTCCCTACGACCTGCCGGACTTCACCGGCCGGGCCCGGGAGCTGGCGGAGCTCTTCGCCTACGTACGGGGCCCCGGTCGCGGGGGCGACCGGCACTCCCGGATCGTCGCCATCGACGGCATGGGCGGCATGGGCAAGACCACCCTGGCGGTCCGGGCCGCCCACCAGCTGGCCGACCGGTACCCCGACGGGCAGCTCCACATCGACCTGCACGGTTTCACCCCGGGCGGCCCGCCCGTCTCGCCGGCCGCCGCGCTCGACAGCCTGCTGCGGACCCTCGGCACCCCGGGCGACCGCATCCCGGAGGACCTGGAGGGGCGCACCGCCCTGTGGCGCTCCCGGCTGGACGGCCGCCGGGTCCTGCTCCTGCTCGACAACGCCGTCGACGCCACGCAGATCCGGCCGCTGCTGCCGGCCTCGCCGGGCTGCCTGGTGCTGATCACGAGCCGCGGGCGGCTGCTGGACCTGGACGGCGTGGAGTGGGTGTCCATCGGGATGATGGACCCCGAGGACAGCACCGTCCTGATGACCGAGACCCTGGGCGGGAACCGGGTGGCGGCCGAGCCGGAGGCGTCCGCGGAACTGGCGGCGCTCTGCGGCCATCTGCCGCTCGCCCTGCGCATCGCGACGGCGCGGCTGCGCAACAGGCCGCGCTGGACGGTGCGTTACCTCGTCGAGCGGCTGCGCGACGAGACGCGCCGGATGGACGAGCTGAGCTCCGGGGAGCGCAGTGTCGCGGCCACCCTGCGCCTGTCGTACCTGGCCATGGACGAGGAGTACCGGACGGCGTTCCGCATCCTCAGCCTCTATCCGTGCGCCGGGATCGACGTGCACGCGGCGGCCGCGCTCCTGGGCACGGCCGTCCGCGACGCCGAGGACGCGCTGGAGTTCCTGCTCGACGTCCATCTCGTCCAGCAGCCCGACATCGGCCTCTACACCTTCCACGACCTGGTCCGCAGCTTCGCGCAGAGCCTGCGGGGCCCGGCGACGGCCGAGGACGACGCGGCGGCGGTCGAGCGGCTGCTCGGCTACTACATGACCACCTCCGACGCGGCCTGCGAGGTGCTGTTCCCGGGCCGGGAGCAGCGCCCCACCGGCATCCCGCCCTACGAGGGCGAGCGGCCGGCCTTCCGGGACACCGAGCAGGCCGCGGCCTGGTTCGACCGGGAGCAGGCCGGGCTGCTCGCCACCGCCGCCCTCGCCGAGCGCTGCGGTCACGACCGGTACGCGGCCTGCCTCAGCCGCAATGTGGGCTTCCACCTGCACGCGCAGGGCCAGCTCGACGAGTTCTGGAGCATCGGGCGGCTGGCGGTGGCCGCCGCCCGCAGGCTCGACGACCCGGCGCTGCTGGGCATCAGCCTGGCCAACCTGGGGGCGGCCTGCTGGAAGCTCGGCCGCTTCGAGGAGGGGCTGGAGGTGGCCAAGGAGGCGCGCGACACCGCGGTGCGCGCCGGGGACCGGCACACCGAGGCGCACAGCGAGTCGACCATCGGCCTGCTGATGTCCATGCTGGGCCGGTACGGGGAGGCGCTGCCGCTGCTGGAGCTGTCCGTGGCCATGGCCACGGAGCTGGGCAATCCGCGCGCGGAGGCGGAGAGCCTGAGCACCCTCAGCACCCTGTACGAGCGCTGGGGACGCTATCCGGAGGCGGCGGCCGCGGCCCGCCGGGCGATCGGGATCGACCGGGAGCTGGGCTACCGCAGCAACGAGATCGCGGCCCTGACCGACCTGGCCTTCGCCCAGGTGGGGCTGTACGAGTACGCCGACGCGGACGCCAGTCTGAAACGGGCCCGGGACCTGTGCGACGAGACCCGGTCCCCGGGCGATGTCGCCCTGGTCCTGGCCCTGTCCGCGCGGGTCGCCCAGGAACGCGGGGACGGCGGCGCGGCCCGTTCCTTCGCCGAGCGGGCGATGGTGCTGGGGCGGGCGAGCGGGGCGCCCATCCGGCTCGCCAAGGTGGAGAACGTGCTGGGGCGGCTGCACTCGATCTGGGGGGAGCACGAGGAGGCCCTGGCCCTGCACACCCACGCCCACCGGATCGCCTCGCCCATGAGCTTCCGGGCCGAGGAGGCGTCCGCGCTGCTGGGGCTCGCCCGGGCGGCCGAGGCGCTGGGGGACGCCACCGCCGCGGCGGGGCACCGTACGGCGGCCGAGGCGCTGTTCGAGTCGATGGGGCTGCCGCCGCACCGCCGGACGTACTGATCCCGCCGACGACCGTGCCCCCGTACCGGAGTTCCGGTGCGGGGGCACGGTCATGTGTGAGCGGCAGGGGGTTACTTGCCGGTCGGACCCGGGGAGGGGGCGCCGGGGCCCTTGTCATCCGCGAGCACCTGGTACCCGGAGGGCTGACCGGCGTCCGCCGTCTGGACCGTCACACCGGCTCCGATGACCAGGGCCGCCGCGATGATTCCGATCAGTCCGACCAGCTTGCTGCGCATTTCTGAACCCCCTGGATTGTGGTGCCCGGTGAGCGGTTCCCGTGTGGTGCGGTGGCCGCTTTCGACAGGACAAAGACTCGTCGAGTCGCTTACCGGTCCGTTCCCCTCTCGATACCGCTCGTGACGGGGTCGCGGGAACGGCCGTTCCCGTGCCGTTCCCGGTCGGGTTCCCGGGCCGCCGCGATCCGCGATCCCCGGGCGCTGACCAGCACATCTGTCCGCGTGGTGCCGCGTTCGTACCCGGCGAGGTCGAGGAGGGCGCGCACGGTCGCGCGGATCCCGGCCTGCTCCCCCTCGGGCAGCGGCGGGGCGTTCCCCTCCGGGGTGATCCCGGCGACCAGGTGCATACCGTCCACGGAGAGGGTGTCCACGCGGAACTTGGCCCCGGTCAGCAGCTCTTCGACGAGGTACGGGGCCGAGTGCCGTGAGGTCACGGCCTGTTCGGCCCACCGGTCGAGCCCGGGGCGGTCATGGACCGGTACGGTCCACCAACAGCCCGCCTTGTCGGCGGACTTGATGACCACCGGCAGCGGGAAGTCCTCCGCCAGGGCTCGCGCCTCGGCGATGGACCGGGCCTCCTCGGCGCGTACCGCCGAGGTCCGGCTCTGGTTGAGGATGCGCCGGACGGAGACCGCGTCCGGGAGCCGGCAGGGCCGTTCCCCGGTGGCCGCGGCGAGGTCCCGCAGCACGTTCTCGGCGGCGGCCGCGGAACCGGTCCCCAGCCCCTCGCCCAGGTCGCCCGCGAGGTAGAGCACGTGGCCGATGCCGTGCGCGCCGACCGTGTCCGCCAGCAGGGTGCGCAGGGCGGCCGGATCGTCGAAGTCCACCCGCAGGAGCCGCTGCGGCGCCAGGCCGGCCGGGGGTTCCGTACCGGGGGGCCACGCCCCGGTGTCCGACACCACCCAGACGTCCAGGCCCGCCACGAGCGCGGCGTCCAGGAGCCCGGGTCCGGGCCTGACCAGCACTACCCGTTCCGCGGTCTGTCTGATGATCACAGAATTCTCCTCCATCGTGTCCCACGATGTTCGCGGTCCGCCTTCCCGCTCCCTTCCCGGCGTGTTCCCATGAAGAGGTACGGCACCACATCCCCCGGACGGCTCGGCCGCAGGGCCGCCCGCCGCCCGGTGGCGGACAGTGGGAGGGCACCGATCCAGGGGGGCCGGCACGCCGGAGGCGTAAGCGATGGGACTCTTCGACTTCCTGAAGTCCGACAGGCGCAAGGCGGACGAGGCCGCCGCGAGGGCGCGCGAACACCCCGAACGTACGACGGCCGCGCCCGCGCGGCCCCGGCCCGTCCCCGCGTCCCCGACGCCGGGCTCGGCGGCCCACAAGGCCGTCCCGGCCGCCCCGAAGCCGGCCGCCCGGCCCCGGCCGGGGCCGCTCGCGGAGGAGCGCGGAGCCGCCCACACCCCGACCCCGCACTCGGCGGCGCACAAGGCCGTTCCCGCGGCCCCCGTCGCGCGGCCGGCGGTCTCCACCGGGAACCGGACCTACACCGTCCGCGAGGGCGAGTCGCTGACCGCGATCGCCGCCCGCGAGCTGGGCAACGAGGCCCGCTGGCGCGAGCTGTACGCGATGAACCGGGGCGTCATCGGCAGCAGCCCGGACCTGGTCCGGCCGGGCATGGTGCTCACCCTGCCCACCTGAGGCCGCCCGGCCCAGGGCATGCGGAAGGGGCGGGGAACCGGGCAGCTGCTCCGGTTCCCCGCCCCTTCCGCGCGGCATCGGCCGCTAGGCGATCGGGTCCTGGCCCGACTCCGCCTCACGCTCCTTGGCCGCCAGCTCGTCGTCGAAGCTCGCCGGGGAGGCGTCGCGGTCCGTCAGCTCGGTGGCCGCGGGCGGCTCCACGAGCCAGTCCGGGTTCGACTGCTGGTCCCACCACTTCCACGCCAGGTAGGCGCCGACCGCCACCACGCCCACCAGGGCCGCACCGCGCAGCACCTTGCCGCGGCGCTCGCGCCGCTGGTGGCGGCGTACCAGCTTCTGCACCTCCTTGGCGGTCACCTGGCCGCGCAGGGCCGCCAGGGCCGCCACCGACCGGGAAGCGGCCTCCTCGGCCACCGGGGTGGCCACCGCGAGGGCGCTCTCGATCCGCGGCTGCGTGTAGTCGGCGGCCTGCCGCGCCGCGTGGCGGGTCTGCTTGACCGCCCGGGTGGCCGCGCGGTCCACGTTCGGCGGAACATGGGCCCGGGCCGCCTTGAGCCTCGGGTGCAGGTGGCTGTCGTAGGTCGTCTTCGCCTGGCGGGCGGCGCCGTGCGCCGCGCTGGAGACCATGGGGGTGAGTCGTTCGTTGGCCTCGTGCGCGTAGTGCACCGCGGCGTCCCTGGCGGACTCCGCGTACGGCGCCACCACTTCCGCCGCGTGCCGCACACTCTCCCTGGCGCTCTCGGCTGCCAGGCGCGCACTGTCCTTGCCGGTCACGGGATCCTCCTCCTCGGTGGCGGTCACAGTTCACCTTTCCACCCTTTGTCGGATCATGCATGCCGCCTCGCCACCGGGCATGCGTACCGGGCATACGGGTGGCCGAATCTCCGTGCCGCGGAGCGCTCCGTGGGACTATCTGGACCGACAGTGATGACTATGGAAGGCAGATCCGTGGCCGAGAAGCTCTACGCCACCCTCAAGACCACCCACGGCGACATCGAGATCGAGCTGCTGGAGAACTTCGCCCCGAAGACCGTCCGGAACTTCACCGAGCTCGCCACGGGCGCCCGCGAGTGGACCCGCCCGACCGACGGCCAGAAGACCACGGAGCCGCTGTACGACGGCACCGTCTTCCACCGCGTCATCAGCGGCTTCATGATCCAGGGCGGCGACCCGCTCGGCAACGGCACCGGCGGCCCCGGCTACCGCTTCGCCGACGAGTTCCACCCCGACCTGGCCTTCACCAAGCCGTACCTGCTCGCGATGGCCAACGCCGGGCCGGGCACCAACGGCTCGCAGTTCTTCATCACCGTCGCCCCCACCGCCTGGCTGACCCGCAAGCACACGATCTTCGGCGAGGTCACCGACCCGGCCAGCCAGAAGGTCGTCGATGCCATCGCGGGCGGCGCCACCAACCCGCGCACGGAGCGCCCGCTGGAGGACGTGATCATCCAGTCCGTCCTCGTCGAGCGCCGCTGAGGGCCGCCCCGCCTCTCTCTCCCCTCTCTCCCACACCGGGAACCTTTCCGCCCCGCCCGTCCGTACTCGATACGTACCGGACCGGCGGGGTGCGCGCACCGCCCGCACCCGCCGACCTGCCGCCGTCATTGACCGAGCCGACCGAGCCGACCGAGCACCGAGGGGACCGATGGACCGGATGGACACCGAGCGCCTGCCGGGCTGCTACCGCCACCCGGACCGCGACACGGGGATCAGCTGCACCCGCTGCGAGCGCCCCATCTGCCCCGAGTGCATGATCAGCGCCTCGGTCGGCTTCCAGTGCCCCGAATGCGTCCGGGCCGGCTCCGGCACCGGGCACCGCCCGGCCGCCAACGCCCCGCGCACCCTCGCCGGCGGGGTGGTGGCCGCCGATCCGCACCTGGCCACCAAGGTGTTGATCGGCATCAACGCCGCCGTGTTCCTCCTCGGGCTGCTGCTCCCGGGGCTGGTGGTGGAGCTGCAACTGCTCGGCCGCTATGTCGCGGACTACGGGGCGCCCGTCCAGGGCGTCTCCACCGGCGAGTACTACCGGCTGCTGACCTCGGTCTTCCTGCACACCGAGTGGTGGCACATCATCGGCAACATGATCGCCCTGTGGGTGATCGGCGGCCCGCTGGAAGCGGCCCTCGGCCGGGCCCGCTACCTCGCCGTCTACCTGCTCTCGGGCCTCGGCGGCAGCGCCCTCGTCTATCTGCTGACCGCGCCGAACACCCCGACCCTGGGCGCCTCGGGCGCCGTTTTCGGACTGCTCGGCGCCACCGTGGTGCTGGCCCGCCGGATGCGGTACGAGATGCGGCCGGTGATCGTCATGGTCGTGCTGATGCTGGTCCTGACCTTCGTCCGGATCGGCGACGTCGAGGTGTCCTGGCAGGCGCACATCGGCGGGCTGGTCACGGGCGCGCTGGTCGCCCTGGGCATGCTCACGCCCACCACCGGACGCCACCGCGCGCTGATCCAATGGGGCACCTGTGCGGTGGTGTTCCTGCTGGCAGGAGCCATGATCATGCTCCGTACGGCCGAACTCACCTGATCACACCGGCGTCAACTCTCCACAGAGTTATCCACAGATCTTCTGTCTTTTCCTCAGGTGTGGATGACGCTGTGGATAACTCCTGGGGAGAGCTTCCGTCAGCGGCGCGGAAGTGCTACTTCCACTGCGTGGAGACGCCGAATCCGGCCGCGATGAAGCCGAAGCCGACCACGATGTTCCAGTTCCCGAGGGCTTCGACCGGGAGCTGGGTCTCGGTCACGTAGAAGACGACGATCCACGCGAGACCGATCAGGAAGAACGCCAGCATGACCGGGGCGACCCAGCTGCGGTTCGTCAGCCGGATGCTCTGCGGCTGCCGCGTGGGCGGCGGCGTGTAGTCGTCCTTCTTGCGGATACGTGACTTCGGCACGAGGGGCTCTCCTGTCGATGCGCTGGGGACTCTGCCTGCCCCGGGCGTCCGTTAGCGTAGTGGACCTGTGGCGTTGAAGGAGAAGGGTACGTTGAGCAATTCCGACGACTCCTCCGCGGGTCCCCGTCGCCGGGCCAGGCCGGTCCGGCTGCTGACCGCCGCCGTCTTCGCCCTGGCCGGGCTGCTCTTCGTCACCAGTTTCAACACCTCCAAGGGTACGAACATCAGGACGGACGCCTCCCTCCTGAAGCTGTCCGACCTCATCAAGGAGCGCAGCGACGACAACGCGGAGCTGGAGGCGAGCACCGGCGCGGCGCGCCGCCGCGTGGAGGCCCTGGCCGACCGCGACGACGGCAGCACCACGGCCGAGGACGCCCGGCAGGCCGCCCTGCGCGCCGCATCCGGCACCCAGGAGCTCTCCGGCAAGGGGCTCACGGTCACCCTCAACGACGCCCCGCCGAACGCCACCGCCCGCATCCCCAACGTGCCCGAGCCCCAGCCCAACGACCTGGTCATCCACCAGCAGGACCTCCAGGCCGTGGTCAACGCCCTGTGGAAGGGCGGCGCCGAGGGCATCCAGGTCATGGACCAGCGGCTCATCTCCACCAGCGCCGTGCGCTGCGTGGGCAACACCCTGATCCTCCAGGGCCGGGTCTACTCCCCGCCCTACAAGATCTCCGCCGTCGGCGACCCCGCCGCCCTCAAGAAGGCCCTCGCCGCCTCCCCGGCCCTGCAGAACTACCAGCTGTACGTCAACGCGTACGGACTCGGCTGGAAAGTGGACGAGCACAAGGCGCTGACACTGCCCGCCTACTCCGGCACAGTGGACCTCCACTATGCGAAGCCGGTGGGCGCCACCCCGTGACCGGGCCTGTCCCGGGGCCGTCCTGCGCCTCGCGGTACGGACGCTCAGCGAGCTCTGCCTGACCGCCGGCACCCTCATCCTGCTTTTCGTGGCCTACGTGCTCCTGTGGACCGGGGTCGAGGCCGGCCGGGCCATGGACGGCGAGCGCGCCCGGCTGCGCGACGACTGGGCGGCCGCCATGCTCGATCCGGTGTCCCGGCCGTGCATCCGCACCGCCTACGTGCTCTACGGGGGCATCCTCGACGCCGTCGCCCGGGACGGCT